>JAJQIP010000119.1:7470-13867 GCA_021199145.1 Porphyromonadaceae bacterium
CTATTTGACCATAAACCGGTTGAAGGGAATTATAGAGGAAAACGACATTGAAATGACTGTGACGACTTTTTTCAAAATAGTGAAGAAAATCACGACGGGCATTTCAGTGCCTTTCGAGGGCGAACCTTTGTCGGGATTGCAAATTATGGGCGTGCTTGAAACGCGTGCCCTTGACTTCGAAAATATAATCATCCTGTCGATGAACGAAGGGGTTTTCCCGGTAAAGAAAGTGGCCTCTTCCATTATCCCCTATAATTTGCGCAAAGGGTTTGAACTCTCTACGACCGAACATCAGGACAGTATCTATGCGTACTATTTTTATCGGTTGATATCCAGGGCGAAAAGAGTATTCCTGCTCTACGATACCCGTACGGAAAATATGGCTAGCGGAGAGGTCAGCCGCTATGTCTATCAATTGAAATACCACTATCGTTTCGACTTGAAAGAGGAGGTCTCCAACTATTCTGTCGCAGCCAAGGGAAAATATGAGATTGCTGTCCAGAAGGATGAATATGTCCTGCAACAGCTTGCCCGCTATCTTGAGGGTGGCGACCGTTCTTTGTCTGCCAGTGCCATAAATACCTATATTACCTGTCCTTTGCAGTTCTATTTAGGTTATGTCGAGGATTTCAGAAAGGGGGATGAGGTATCGGAAGATGTCGATGCCGCAGTACTCGGCAGTATCTATCATGGAATTATGCAGCGGATTTATGACCGCATGGAGGATAAGAAAATATGGCCTGATGAGCTGAAGGCTATCGAACACGATGACGCTCTGCTTACAACGTACATTGAAGAGGCTTTTGCCAAGAATTACTTTAAGACTCCGCAAAAGATACACTCCCTTTCGGGCAAAAACTATCTGACGGGGGAGGTCATCCGTAAGTATGTGAAAAGGACGCTTGAGTTCGACCGTTACTATGCCCCCTTTATCTACCTCGAATCGGAACGGAAGATAACGTGTCTGCATCCCATTGACGAAAATCGGAAAGTATCCTTGAAAGGCTTTATTGACCGTATGGATAAGAAAGATATGCAGATGCGGATTGTCGATTATAAAACGGGAAATGACGACCTCAAGTTCGATACCGTTGAGGAACTTTTCGATAAGAGAATGATGAACAGACGCCCCAAAGCGGTCATGCAGGTACTCCTCTATGCGATGATGGTCGCTGAGACGGACAAGCCTGATATCCCTATTAAACCGGCCATCTATCGGATACAGAAGCTCTATTCGGATGAAAAATGGGAGACCTGTATAAAAATGAAAGGCCTTGCGATGGATAATTTTAGAAAAATAGAGGAACCTTTCCGTTTAGCCTTTAACTGGTGTCTGCACGAGATTTTCAATCCCGATATTCCCTTTTTCCAACAGATAGATACGGGGAATTGGAGCCATTGTTCTTATTGCACCTTCGCCTCGATTTGTCAACAGATGACAAAATGACCCCTTGCCGGGAAAACCTTAATAGGCACGGGCAAAGAGTACCCGGCGAGCGGCAGGTTTACCGGTTACCATGCATTTCCCGGGTGTGGTGTCTCCCTCGAAAGGAATGCACCGTATTGTCGCTTTGGTCTCCTCTTTGACACGGGCTTCTGTTTCGGGAGTCCCGTCCCAATAGGCGAGAAGGAAGCCGCCTTCTTCGATTTTCTCCTTGAACTCATCATACGAGTTGACCTCGATGATGTGGTTAGCTCGGTAATCGTAGGCCTTTTTGTAGATATTCCCTTGAATCTCCTCCAGAAGGTCTTTGACCAGTGACTCGACATTGTCGCAACTGCAGGTCTTTTTCTCCAAGGTATCCCGCCGCATGATTTCTACGGTATTGTTTTCAAGGTCCCGACCGCCGATGACCAACCGTACGGGAACGCCCTTTAATTCGTAGTCGGCGAACTTGAATCCGGGTCGTTTGTTGTCGGCGTTATCGTATTTTACCGATATTCCCAATGCTTTGAGCCTCTCCACGATACCGGAGGCTTTCTCGTCAATCTGAGCCAGTTGCTCGGCGCTTTTGTAGATAGGTACAATCACTACTTGTATTGGAGCAAGATGCGGAGGCAACACAAGTCCGTTATCGTCGGAGTGGGTCATGATGAGGGCCCCCATCAAGCGGGTAGAGACTCCCCAGGACGTCGCCCACACATATTCAAGCTGGTTCTCCTTGTTCACGAACTGCACGTCAAAAGCTTTGGCGAAATTCTGTCCTAAGAAATGCGATGTCCCTGCCTGTAAAGCCTTGCCGTCTTGCATCATGGCTTCGATGGTGTAGGTCTCTAAGGCTCCGGCAAAGCGCTCTGTAGGTGATTTTACCCCTTTGATAACGGGCATTGCCATATATTTCTCGGCAAATTCGGCATAAATATTGAGCATTTTCAGGGCTTCGGCCTCGGCCTCTTCCCGTGTGGCGTGGGCGGTATGCCCCTCTTGCCACAGGAATTCCGCTGTCCGTAAGAAAAGACGGGTTCTCATTTCCCAACGTAAGACATTGGCCCATTGGTTACAAAGAATGGGCAGGTCACGATACGAATGAATCCAGTTTTTATAGGTACTCCATATAATGGTCTCTGAAGTAGGACGGATTATCAACTCCTCTTCGAGACGGGCCGCCGGGTCGACTACAACACCTGAACCGTCAGCGGACGTTTTCAGGCGGTAGTGGGTTACCACGGCACACTCTTTGGCAAAACCCTCCACATGTTCGGCCTCTCGGCTCAGAAACGATTTCGGAATCAACAGAGGAAAGTAGGCGTTGACGTGTCCGGTAGCTTTGAACATATCGTCAAGTTGGCGTTGCATTTTTTCCCAAATGGCATATCCATAAGGTTTTATGACCATACACCCCCGTACGGCCGATTGCTCGGCGAGATCGGCTTTGACGACCAAATCGTTATACCATTGCGAATAGTTCTCACTGCGTTTCGTCAACTCTTTCAATTCTGCTGCCATAGTGTACCTTTTTTGAAATTGGTTTGCAAAGATAGGAAAATCATTCTCGGTTTGCCCTCTTTTTAACCACAAAGGTAACACAATTTCCGGCAATTTCCATCGGTTGAGTTACGGGTAGAGGAGGATAAACGAATGATTTTATCAGGTGCAGATAACAATTTACGGCATATAGCGATTTTAAGAGTTTAAATTATCAAAAATTGTGATTAGTATGGAGAAAAAGTCACTACCTTTGCGCCCTGAAAAAAGGAGGCGTAATGAAAAGTCTGGTTTTCAAAAGGTATCTTTTAATGTTTTTCGCTGTATGCATTAATGCTTTTGGAATTGTTTTCATTATAAAGGCCGCTTTGGGTTCTTCGCCTATCTCTACGGTTCCTTACGTGATGAGTCTTGTTACTCCCCTCTCTTTCGGCGGTTATACCTTCATACTCAATATAGCTTTCATCCTTATTGAGATGGCTCTCATGGGGAAGGAACGAGTTCGTGCCAGAAAATATGACCTGATGTGTCAGATACCTATCGTTGTAGTGTTCAGCTCTTTCACCGATATCAGTATGTATTTGCTGAGGAACTTCAATCCTACGACCTATTGGGAGATGGTGGTGAGTCTTGTCGTGGGTTGCGTGATATTGGCTATCGGCATCGGTTGGGCTGTGAAGGCCAATGTTTCGATGAATCCCGGTGAATACTTGGTGAATGTGATAAGCAAGCGTTTCAACCATGTTTTTGGGAATGTTAAGTTGTGTTTTGATACAACGTGTGTGATAGTGGCGATTATCCTTTCGTTGACACTATTGCATGCAATTGAGGGTATCCGGGAGGGAACGATTATCTCGGCTCTGCTCGTCGGTCCGTTGGAAAGGCTGTTTACACCGGCGTGGAACATATTTAATCGATTTCTGTCGTGAAAAGTCAACGACTTTTCAAAATTTGGAATTGCCTTTTGGCCGTTTGATTTCTTGTTTCTGTATAGGAAGAGTCCCCGTATGTCGTACTTGATAGTTGGCTCTACACCGGAGAAATGATTATGTGGGGTATGTTTCCCGTTGGATAGGGAGCCATACGGAAAAATTTTTTACCTTTGTAAACAGAACCATTAGGACCTCGTCACATTCGGTTACGGCAGATAGTACCATGAAAATAACATTCCTCACACCTCCTTCTTTGGATAAGTTCAAACCGGCAGAGCGCACAGCGGGTTGTACTCGGGTCGTGTACGATATGGTCAATATCTACGAATTGACGGTGGCCGCTTTGTTGGAGAAGAGGGGCTTTGATGTGCGTTACAAAAATTTTGTACTGGAGGGCAAGTCGGGAGACGACTGTTTCGCCTTTTTGCGGGAGGACGACAGCGACTGTTATTGTTTCTGGACGGTCAATCTCTCCATCCCGACCGACCGGCAGGTACAAGCGTTTATATATAAGCAAAGACCATCTGCACGGACTCTCTTTTTAGGGCCTGGAGCCACCTATTTTACTGCGGCGCTTTTGGATAATTCCTCAGCGATAGTGGTCCGGGGAGAACCGGAGGAGACGGTAGAAGAGTTGTGCCTTTTGTTGGAGAAAGGAGCGGAGTGGCGAGGCATACGGGGCATCTCTTATCGGGAGGTGGAGAGCGGACGTATTGTGCACAATCCTTCCCGCCCCTTGATAAAAGACTTGGACAAACTTCCTTTTCCGGCCATTCATTTTGTCCGGTCGTACACTTTCTCCAATCCGAAGTTGAAGGTATCGCCTTATATGGCGATGGTCACTTCCCGCAATTGTCCGTTCCACTGCATCTATTGCGTTCCCAGTTCGCTTACTTTTGCGCGGGAGATAGAGTATAAGCGGGAACACGATGGCAAGAAACCGCCTGTCGGTTTCCGTTCCCCGGAGAATGTCGTGGCGGAGATAGAGAGTCTTGCTGCTCAGGGATATAGGGCCATCGGTTTTATGGACGATAATTTTATTGTCACGGTTGACCGTTTGCGGACTATCGGAGAGGCGTTGAAGAGGCATCGGATAGTATGGGGATGCCAGGCCCGTGTAGATGCCATTGACGAGCAGATTGCCGCCCTTTTGCACGAATACGGTTGCCGTTATGTGGACTTGGGAGTGGAATCGTTCAACGACGATATTCTGCGCTATATCCGAAAGGGAATAACCACAGCCCAAATTTATGCTTCTATCGCTTTGTTGAAAAAATATCATGTTCCCGTCAAACTGAACATTCTGATAGGAACAAGTCCGATAGAGACCGAAGAGACGATAAAAGACACTTTGCGTAAGGCCAAGAAATTGAAGGTCGACCAGGTGATGTTCAACATTGTATCGCCTTTCCCGGGTACGGAATTTTATGAACAGGCCAAAAAGAATGGCTGGATAGAGGGAGGGGAGTATGTCCCGACCGATGTGCAGCGGGATTCCATTCTGAGCTATCCGCATTTGTCCTCTACGCAGATGGAGAGGCTGCTTTTCCGGAACAATCTGCGGTTTTTCCTTTCCCCTTCGTTCATATGGCAGAACATACGGAAATTCTCCTCGTTCAAGGATTTTAGAATTGCTTTGAAAGCCTTGAAAATCAAATTATTCGGTTGACCGTGGAACTGAGTGTTGTCTTGATTACCTGGAATTCGGAAAGCTATGTTACCGCTTGTCTGGACTCCTTGTGGACGGCCACGGAGGGAGTGGAGCGGGAAATCCTGTTGGTCGATAACGGTTCGACTGACGCTACCCGTGAACTTCTGCAGCCCTATATAGCCCGGAAAGAGGTGCGCTATTTTCCCCAACCGAAAAACCTTGGTGTGGCAAAAGCCCGCAATATCGGTTTGCGGGAGGCTCGGGGAAAATATATCTGGTTGTTGGATATAGATACTGTGGTGAATCGGGAGGCGTTCACGGCCATGAGGGATTACCTGGAAAGAGACGCCCTTTGCGGAATATGCGGCTGTATGTTGAAAAACGCAGCGGGAGAGGTGCAGGAGAGTTGTCGTCGTTATCCGACCTTCCGCTATAAATTATATAACGTAGGAGAATCGCTTTGTGGCAAGTGGAGGCTCGGAAGGCGGTTTAACCGTAAGAACCAAAGTCAGTTTTATCATCGGGAAATGGCGTCGGGTAGGCCGTTCTATGTGGAGTATATTATCGGGGCCAACCAGCTAATCCGACGGGAGGTGATTGAACAGGTCGGCTATCTGGACGAGCGGATTTTTTATGGTCCGGAAGATGCCGATTTCTGTCTGCGGGCAAACGCTGCCGGTTGGAGGGTCGCCTATCTTCCTGAAGTCTCCTTTTTACATGCCTATCAACGGCTCACCGACAAGCGCCTCTTTTCCCGTATGGCTTGGCTTCACACGAAAGCCCTCCTTTATTTCTTCCGTAAACATCGGATGTTTTGAGAAGAGGGTAGGGGGAGCCTACTTTGGTTCTCTAAATATACCGTTTGCCACACTGAAGAATTTGGCGAAG
>JAJQIP010000065.1 GCA_021199145.1 Porphyromonadaceae bacterium
TCTCTTAGGTCTTTTACGCTTTTATCGTCATTTTGATTATCAAAAACGCCAGACAATGTATTCGAAACAAGTCTCTGATAGTTTTCTGATACAGTACGATCCGTATTCATTAAAGTGGCATATTTTATCTGATCTTTCGGATTATTTTGTTTTGACAAACTATTTGTTGTAAAATCGGGGTCGTTCCTATAGGCAGTTCTGAAATAAAAAGAACCATGTATCTTATCTGAATTTGTTAATTTAGCATCATGAAAGAGAATTGATACTTGATTATCATACCAATTATCAGATTCTATTATATCTTTATCGGCTTCTTTTATATAATAATCTTTATCTCCTCGTTGATTAAATCCTTTATAGTTGTACCAATGGTTTAATCCTTCAAAGACAGATGTTTTTCCACATCCATTAGGGCCTACTAATATTATTAGCTTTGCAGTCTCTGGTATACCTGTTATCGTCAAATCTGTAAAACGTTTAAATTTGTTCAGTTTTATTTCTCTAATTTTCATATTAAAATATGTTTTTCAAATTTTATTTTCATATAGACCCATCATTGAGTCGTAAGACATCAACTCTCCTGGCTGCATTTTAATGCGATATATTGGGACCCATTGTTCACCTAGCGAAATAAAAGTGGAAAGGTTTAACTTCAAGCATGGCATTCTTTCCTTTATGCCAAAATATACTTTCTCCACTTTATAATAACCGTCAATATTCCCGTTGACCATCGGTAGGAAATACTTGATATCCATTATATTGATGGATATCGGTATCTTCTCCATCGTATAAGTCTTTGCAATATGGCTGTAAAAAATCGTATAATCCGCATCTGTTTTTCGGACTAACCCTGTTAGGACATCCTTGATCTCCGGTTTTGGCAGTTTGTTTAGAGTGCCGACATTGTCAATACTATCGATATGGAATTCAGTTTCAAGTTCAAACGGATTGCTGACATAAAAATGGGTATGCAAAGTGTCCAAAAGTTCTTTGTTTTGGGCTGTTTCTCTTTCTATTGTCGCTGATTTGATTTTGAGAGATTTCCATATATCGGAGCCCTCCTCTTTCATCAAGGCGAGGATCAGATAGTTGCTGTCGGCCTTTGGCCGATACAATTTACCGTTCAGGTCTCGGAAGTTGTCTTGGATGAACTGATAACAATCCATTCCTTCACGTGGCTGGAGTGTCCTGAAAGTATACAGTCGGTTAAGGGTTTCCTGAATCTTTCTCCTGAATTCCTTACGGACATATTCTCTCCAAGCAATCTGTGTGCTCTTATTGTTTCGGCCGTACAACGATACGATGTACAGGAAGTTCACATCGTAATGGCACAGCAGGAGTGTGTCACGGTCAAACAGGCGGTTCTCGAATTGGCGGTTCAGTTGCACACCGCCCTCCTGCGGTTTCAGTTCTTTGTCGTCAAAAGAGAGGAATTTGTCCCCGCCTGTCCGTTTGCTCGGGATTCTTGCACTTATAAAGAAGTTGGGAATGGGGTTGTATCCTTCGGTCAGAGTATCTCTTAGCTGTGGCTGACTTCCATTTCCCTCCCCGTCCAGGAACAGGTTCATGTTCCATTGGATTACGTTCCTGGCATAGGTATATTGTTTGTATATGGATTTGTCACCAAGCTGTGTCCTGTCGTTCTTGGAGCGTTTGTAATACTTGCTGTCGCCTATGTAGTAGGTCAGTTCGGCCGGCAGGTCCGACTGCTCGATAAGCCCTTGGCCTATAAACATATGGTCGACAAGTTTCCCGTCTCTCTGTTCGGTAAGTTCCTTAGGCAATTCCTGCTTGTCGTTACCACCCACAAGAGTGTCAATCATCACTTCGAAAATATGTTCGAAATCCTTGGCGAGCAGAAAGTCTTCTGACTGCCTGTTCATCGAAATTTTGTACTCTCTGTCGAAGAAGGCGTAACACAGGTCCCATATTCTCAGAGCCTTGTCCGAGAAGTATTTGTATTTGATTTGCTTCAGTCTCCGGCATCCCAGGTTTTTTTTGATGTACGACCGTTTCAGTTTGTCGGGACTGATAAGCGGGTATTGGATATTGATTTCGAAAGAAAAGCCGTGTGTCTCACGGATATAGTTCAATATCGAGAAATAGATGACCAGCAGTTCTTCGTCAAAATTCACCGTATTTTTTCGGTTTACGGGATTGATATAGACAGGCACATCATTTTCGATAAAGGCTTGCGACGTTGTGATGGTCTTGTTCCAGTTAATCTTGTTGAACCCCGAATGGACGTTTTTTGCGATGAATGTGAAATAATCCTGGTTGTTCCTGTTGAAATCCCTAAGGGCTATGATTACGTCGAGCAGGGTATTGTGCTTCTGTTTTTTCCCCCGACTTTCCGTCTGATACTCCTTGCTTTCGAGTATGTTGTCATTGTGGGAATGCCTGTATACGCTTATGGTCCTGTATATCCATATGGAGAGCGTTGAGAGGAACTCTTTGTACTCCTTGCAGCCCTCCTCCGTAAATTTGTTCTTGGCTTTTTCCGATTCGAAGTCTATGATTTCTTGCGGTGAAGCACCGAATATCGTGTCATCATCACTTCCCTCATTCTGTTCGCCTGTCAGCACAACCTTAGGCAGAAAGAAAATGACATCTTTTGCCGCTTTACTGTAACAGTACCCGACATACCCGAACGAATATTGTTCTTCCTTTACAGGAACTGACACTACATCTTTGAGCACATCCCGGACGGTCAGGTTATCCCTGACCATATCGTCCAAATTATATGGATATCCTTCAATGAACAGCAGCATGATTCCCTTATTGACCGTCTGGCGACATTCCTTGTCCGATGCCGTCCGAAACGGTGTTGCCCCTCTTGTTATGCCTGAGTCTCGTCCTCACTTTGTACCTCTTTTGAAAGTTTTTCCACATGAAGATACTCCATCATCTCCAAGAGTCGGCTTTTCCCCTCTTCATCGTACAATTCCGAAAACGATACATCTTCGGTGTCGCTGGTTTTGAATATGTCGCCCTCTCCGTCCTTGCAGACATCATTCCATAAGTAAAATAGGACTTTGTTCAATAACATTTTATCTGTTATTCTTCCGTCAACGGGATTTACAAAATAGTCCCCCAGCATCTTGTCTTCGGAACTGGTCGCTTCCAAAATCCTTTTGTTGATTTCCTTTTGGAAGGAGACCCAAGAGTATTTGGTCCCTTGAATTTCTATTATCCAATCGTCGTTTTTGTATTTAATCGGCTCATATTCCCAGTCCCAACGGCGCTTGAATGCACTGTCGATGGGGAACAGCGATTGGTCGCTGGTGTTCATCGTCGCATAGATGTACAGATTGGGCGGCAGACAGAGTTCCCCGTCTTTTATGGCATCGCTCTCTTTGCCGAGTTTCTCTTCCAAAAACGATTTTAAGTCAGCGTCTGCCTTTATGGAATATTCCGATACCCCGTTCTCGTCTCTGTCAAGGAGTTGGAACAGGTCTCCGAATATCTGGGCGCAGTTGCCTCGGTTGATTTCCTCTATTACAAGATATATGTTTTCATCTGGTTTTCTGTATGCCTGCATATAGGCGTTCAGAAATGCTTGCGGAATATAACTGTATACGATTCGGGACTCTTTTGATTTTCCTAGCACATCTTCTCCGACCGCAATCCCCTTATTGATTTCTACGATATAGCTATCCGACATCCCGCATGCCACTAAAATGTCCTTTTTATCTGCGGTACTCAGTTGTTTTAACGAATACCAATATCGGCCACCGAATTTTTGCGAAGAATAGGTGGAATCGTGGTCCCTCAATTCGGTCAGTTTGCTGATTAACTCCTCTTTCCTATACAACTGTTCTTCCGCTTTTTCCATGGTCGGCTTGTATGCACCTACAAATGTGGAGTAATCGCTGTCGGGATGAAATGTCGTTCGGAATATATTTTCTTTGGGAACATTGTTCGACTCCAAAATCTCCTTTATCTTATGCGATTTACCGGTCCCAGGGGCCCCGTAATATATGATTTGATGGGAAAGTGAAATCTTCGTCTTTCCTTTTATCTCTTCTGATTTTTCTGGAATAAATAAAAATTGATCGTTAGATGCTAATGAGAAGAAACTACTAAAGACAATGTCTTTAGGTAAGTAGCACAATATATATTTTGTAGGAGTTTTCCTCTTAATAGCAAAATAGTCATCAAGATTTTTGTCGCTTTTTAGATGAAGAGTATCAAGAAAGAAATCTTTTAAATCTTTAGATCCATCACTGTTTTGATATATTTTGTAGTCACCCCGTGATGGGCTCAATTTAAATTCAACATGTATATACTCTTTTATATTGGCATCCAAAATAGAATGACATTCAAAATCTACAGCATGTTCATTATTTGTAAAGTTGAAGAAATTATCAACTACACTTTTATTAAACTCTATCTGTTTCCCTTTAGAAGGATTCAGATCGTTTAAACGAAATTTTGAAATATAAATCATGGTTCTATGAATTTACCCCATTGTTCTGCAATTGCTTCTGCAAAACCCGGGAATGTTTTACTTCTCAATCTCCTTCTTTCTTCCGTTGATATTCTCGTATTAAAAGAATCAGAATACCATTTGGGTAATGATCGTCCACTAGAAAGTATTACTCGTGGTCCTTCATCAACTATATTTGTGGGTTTTAATAACGGTAAGTTATGCAACCACAAACATGTTTTTTTTGAAGCAGAATCTCCAAACCAATATGGCTGAACAATTTGATCTGGTCTCCGAAATTCAGAGTTCATACAGCCTACAGGGTTTTCAATAGCCCAATGTTCTATGTTGGTTTTTGTAAACTCCATGAAAAATTCTATCGCTTCTTTTTTCTGTTGTCTCCTTCCTAAATGGTGTGGGTGCTCTCGTCTTTTTTCTATTGGTAAATTGGAATCGTCAGGATTGTATAACCATCTCGCACCACTTACTGAAAGATAAGTGCAAGGAGGATGAGCTATCATTAAATCCCAATTTTCACCATCTGGCAGAAAATATATTTCTCCATTTTCTAATAAACCACCACGATTTGGGATAATCTGAAGGGCATCTTGTTTAAAATGCCATTCTGGATGTCCTCCACTGCATTCAAGTATATCACAACTATATGCATTGTGTCCTTTTTTTCTAAATGCTTTGCATATAGCTTGACTTTCTTCACATGCTATTAATATATTGGCCATTTTAATTTAACGTTTGATATAATGATTGGGCTATTGCCTTTGCAAAATTAACAGGTACAGCGTTGCCTATCATTTTATAGCAATATGCCCTATTCCCAATAAACTGATAATCTCTCGGAAATGTCATTAACAGAGCAGCTTCACGTACTGTTATGCTTCTTAATTGTTTGATGTCTGGATGAATAAACATGAATCCATCTTTTTGAAGATGGGCAACAATTGTTGGTGCTGGTTTGTCCCATTCTAAATTCCGATATTTGCGATATAATGTATTTTTCCCTGTTATTTTTTTGTAAAAGTTAATAGCTTCTTGTTGAGAGCAGTAGTTCATATTGTTCCCTATCCAAGTTTTGAAAATTTCTATATCTCGTGCGCTACAGTGTCTAGGTAAATGGTGTAAATCTTCTCCATTACATTGATGTGATATATATCGTCCTTTGCTCTTAATTACTTTTTCTAATGGATAAAGAGGGGGCATATTACCAATTGCATCCCTTACTGTTTTATGTGTTTTTGCAGCACAAAGTGCCAAATTCTTGTAGAAATCCTCTAAGGAAAATTTCTCACCATTTTTAATCCCTATCAGTATAACTCTTTCTCGATGTTGTGGAACATCGTAATTATAGGCATCAAATACTGCATTTTTAAAATCTTTAGGGGATAAGGTCTCATATCCAATCTCATTAAAGGCTTTATATATTCGTTGTACAACAGGTTCTCCACCAGGTTTTGCGCTCAACATTCCCATCACATTTTCAAAAATGAATGCTTTTGGGCGGAAATAATCAACAACTTTAACGAAACTTTCAAACAAATAGTTCCTGTAGTCATTTTTCATAGAATTTTTATCTGTGGCTCGACCATGAATAGAGTAGGCTTGACAAGGCGGTCCTCCAATAATAAAATCAACAGGTTTTTCATCAATAATTGTTTTTAAGCCATTTTGCACATAGTTCGCATTGTATTTGCCGTATTTATTTATGGAATCTTTTGACCAATGACCATTTATTAATTCATCTGTATGTTGTATGTCAAACAGAATAACTTTTTTATTAACACTCTCTTCTGTCTCTCCCCATTTTTGAATTAAACGTTTTCTCAGAGTCTGTACCATGGGGAGTTCCCACTCAACATGGGCAAGACTACGAAAGTGCCCTGAAGACATAAAGCCTTCAGAAAGTCCCCCACATCCTGCAAATAAATCAATAAATGTATATTCCTTCTTCGCCATTTTTATTTATTCATCGGGCTTAAATAACTCTTTTTAAATACTTGATTTTGATGCACCAGGTTATGCAGCCAAATGGGGCTTTGTCCCTATTAAACCTGCGTTTCAGCATATTTGGATTATCCTTAATTTCTTGTGCCATAGCTAATCTTTCAAGCACCCAATGGGTACAACATAGACTCCGTCACTCCTCCTATAGGCAAAATCTCCGACCCCTGTCAGCACCATACAAAAGGCAGGCGCTTTCATGCGGGAGGTATCTATAATATTTGAAAGGGATGTCAATGTTTTTGCGCCATCCTCAATTAACTTTTCTCCGCCAAGTTTTATCTCGACAAGACCATACGAACCGTTGCGCAGATGTATTACAGCATCACATTCCAAGCCGTTTTTGTCTCTGTAATGATAAACCGAGCCGTCTAATGCGTCCGCATAAACCCGAAGATCCCGAATGCACATTGTCTCAAAAAACAGCCCGAATGTATTTAAATCGTTAATCAAATCATTGGGACCAAGGCCTAAGGCGGCCGCTCCAATGGAAGAGTCGGTATAATACCTCGTATCCGATGTCCGTACAGCGGTTTTACTTCTCAGATTGGGATTCCATGCCGGCATATCCTCAATGACAAATATTTTCCGTAGGGCGGTAAGATACGACTCGACCGTCTCGTCGCTGACATTCTCGGGCTCATTTGTCGTTATGTCCGCAAGGATTGTCGCAATACTTGCTTGTGACCCTTGATGCCTTGCATAAGAACGCATAATTCTCTTTGCCCGTTCTGTGTCCCGCTTCACATTATCTGCCCGTGATATGTCACTGTTTGTAATGGCCTTATAATATTCCGTCGCTTGTGACAGTGCCGCTTTCTCCGTCTTTTTTGACAGTGAGTTGGGCCACCCTCCGCGACAAACGATAAATGCCAGTGCCGACAAGGTCAGTTTATTTAAAGCTTCGATTTTATCCGGAGCAAGGAATAAATCTGTCAGGCTCACTTCTCCGGTAGACTCTCCGGATTCCCATAGGCTCATAGGCCGCATGGTCAACCATCCGTATCTTCCAGTGCCTGTATGGTGAATACCCTTGGTATCGGCAGGTACGGCAGAGCCTGTAAGTATGAATTGCCCCTCTTCACCTCTATGGTCCACCTCAAACCGGATGGCATCCCAAAATTGAGGGATTTCTTGCCATTCATCAATCAAGAGGGGGGACTCCCCTTTAAGCAGAAACCCGATATTGGTTTGCGCCATCTGCTTATACTGCTCCCGTTTACTTGGATTATCTATATAAATAGTGCTTTTGGCCTGCTGCTCAGCCGTAGTCGTTTTGCCGCAGGCTTTGGGTCCCTCTATCAGTACAGCCCCCATTGCCTCTAATTTATCCCGTAGCAATCGGTCCGCTATTCGTTGCCTATATTCCATGATGATTTTTCTTGTACAAAGATAGCTTATTTCTTTGTAAATCAAAGAAATTATAGGAATTATTTGGAAATTTGGCGCAAATCTGTTTGGAAATTTGGCGCAGAATCGTTTGGCAATTTGGCGTTTTCACCTGCAATCTGTATTAGACTTATACTCCGGTCAGGTCTGTGGAGCATCCGACCCTCTAAGCCGTATCACAAAAAACATCGACGGGACAGGCAATTTCAACCGCTTGTCCCGTCGATATGGGTCAGTTAAGCTATCAAAAAATCAATATTCCTCTTCGTTGAAGAAGAAGTCTTCTTTACTGGGATAATCGGGCCAAATGTCTTCGATACATTCATAGATTTCACCTTCATCTTCCATTTCCTGAAGATTCTCAATTACTTCGAGAGGTGCTCCTGAACGCATGGCGTAATCGATGAGTTCGTCTTTAGTTGCAGGCCAAGGAGCATCTTCAAGTTTTGAAGCTAATTCCAATGTCCAATACATAACTGTTTTGATTTGAGCGTTTTTTAAATATTCCGACAAAAATAGAATAAAATTTTCATTTACAACCTTTATCCCAATAAATTTCATCCCGTCCTTCAACAAAATTAACCCAACGGGAAAGGACGAAAAGATAATCGGATAAACGGTTGATATATTGCAACAACAGCGGGTCGACGGGATGGTGTGTATGTAGTTTGCAGATATGCCTTTCGGCCCGTCGGCATACGGTTCGGCATACGTGTGCCTGTGCGGAGGCTGTGGCTCCTCCCGGAAGGACGAAATTGCACAAAGGGGGAAGGGCGGCATCTAGCCGGTCAATACCCTCTTCCAGCCGTTTCACTTCTTCGGGGTGTACGGGAGTGGTTGCCTGTAAAGCTGTCCCTTCCGTATCCGTGGCCAGGTACGACCCGATGGAAAAGAGGCGGTGCTGTATGTCGAGCAACAGGGGAGCGGCGGAAGCGGCCTTCGGGGAGAGTAGGGCGCTCAGAAGGCCAAGATGGGCGTTGAGTTCGTCGATAGTGCCGTAGGTCTCTATGCGCAAATCCTGTTTGGGAACCCGTTTCCCTCCTACAAGTGATGTCGTGCCTTGGTCACCGGTACCTGTGTAAAGCGTGCTCTTTTTCATAGCGGTAAGTTTTATGGTGGAATGTATTCCCTTAAAAGGGAACAATGTAATTCTGACGGTTGAGCTTGGGGCTGCAGACGGAAATGCCAAAGGCGTAAAGGTCGAAGGTCACCTTGGTTTTCTCCTTTTGGGTAAAGGCTTTCCACGCCTTGAGAATCTCTTTTTTCTGTCTGATTCCGTCCACAATCACCACCCCTTTTTCGGGAAGGAGGGGGGTGATTCGGTCGAAGGCCTGTTCATATTGACCTACATCGGCTTGTCTGTGCAGATAGATGAACGGGATTTCCCCGTTCCCCTCTTTCAGAGACAACAGCCCTTCAGGGATGGATTGACCGATGAAGGTGATGTTCCCCGGCAATTGCGTAGTCACCTCTTCAGCGGCAGCCCGTAAAGCGGCATCCGGTTCAATGCAAAACAGTTGGGCATCCGGATTCCCTTTTTGCAGATAGAGAGAGGTGTATCCGTCCTCACAACCGCATTCCACCATTACCGACGGTTTGAAATAGTTGACAAGGCGGAAGAACAGACGGCCTTTCCTCTTGTCAAACGGTCGTTTGCCGTGTAGTGCCCGATGCAGTTCTTCGATTTGCCGGTACGCATAGTAACTCCATTTCTCCTCAATGACCCGGGTGATAAATCCATAGGCAAAAGGGGAGTGTACGCCATACCCTTTCCGATGACGTATTTTACGGATTTCCCGTGAGCAATATTGTTTTATGGCAAACCGATACATGAGTGCATCTACTTCTGGTCCACAAAAATAGAGATTTCGTTCTGAAAATGGAAGTTTTCGTGTGGGGTTTCCCTCAGGATGTGGCAGATATTTTTTATCTTTGTTTTATTGAGGTTACAAAGGTGAAAGGTGGCCTGTATCTGATTGTGTTTCATAGTTCTTAAGGGACTTTTGTTTTAAGATAAAATGGAAGAGAAGACTAAAGCGGTTCGTCCGTGGGAAGTGTTGGAAAGCCGATATTTGTCGAAGAAACCGTGGTTTACGGTTCGTGAAGAGCATGTGCGGCTGCCCAACGGGAATGAACTTCCCCATTATTATGTGTTTGAATATCCCAATTGGATAAATGTGATTGCCATAACCACCGAAGGAAAATATGTTTTCGAACGGCAATACCGGCATGCGCTAGGGGTGGTGTCGTATGAGTTGTGCGCAGGAGTCTGTGAGGCCGTTGACGGCTCTCCGCTCGAGTCCGCCCGTCGGGAGTTGCTGGAAGAGACGGGCTATGGCAACGGGGAATGGGAGGAGTTGATGGTGCTCTCTCCGAATCCGGGAACCCATACCAACCTGACCTATTGCTATCTCGCCCGAAATGTGGAACGGGTGGAGGCTCCGCATTTGGAACCGACGGAGGATATCGCCGTGGACTTGCTGTCGCTTGATGAGGTCCGTGCCTTACTCGACCGTAACGGGGTAATCCAGGCGTTACATGCCGCCCCGTTGTGGAAACATATTTCTATGTTGAAGTAGTTCCCTATTTCATGCGGGCGGCAAAGGCGGCCATTTTGATGGCCGTAACGGCGGCTTCATCGCCTTTGTTCCCATATTTCCCTCCGGAGCGGTCGATAGCTTGCTGTTTGCTGTTAGTCGTGAGGACACCGAAAACCACGGGAATATCGAGCATTGTATTGAGACGGGTCGTCCCTTCGGTTACGCCCTGACAGATATAATCGAAATGGGGGGTTTCGCCTCGTATTACGCAACCTAGTACAATGACGGCATCCGGCCGGTAGTGGGCGGCCATGCGTTGGGCTCCGAATGTGAGTTCGAATGTCCCGGGTACCTGTTCTACGAAGATATTTTCCTCTTTTACCCCATGTTTTTTCAGGGTTTGACAAGCTCCGTCGAGCAGGTTGCCAGTGATGTCATGATTCCACTCGGCACATACGATTGCAATCCGCAATGACGGGCAGTGAGGGACAGTGCTGTTGTCGCAAGCAGAGAGATTTTGATAGGCTGTGGCCATAATTTGTCTTATAATTGGGGATAAAAATAGGAATTGCCACTGTTGGCAATTCCTTTTAAGGGGTGACTCCGTGAAGGAGTGTTATAGTTTTGTCTGCACACGTTCGATATATTTGTCAATATCCCGAGCCGTGGCCGATGTGGCGTAGTCGTTTTTAATCTGTTGGTAGAGGGAGAGGGCTTTGCCGTAATCTTCCGTAGCTTCAGCGATAGTGGCCGCTTTTTGCAGATAGAAGGGAGAGAAGAGTTCGTTGTCCGCTTTTTTGGCCGCTGTCTCAAACAGACTGATGGCCTCTGTGGTGTTACCTATATTAGCCTGACAGTTGGCAATCATCCCTATTACATTCGGTGAGATGAATTTGTCGTTCGCCTTGAATTTCTTGAAATAGCGCAGGGCTTCGTCATAGTTGCCCAGGTTGAAATGGCAGATTCCGGCATAAACGGCCGCCAGGTTAGCGGCGGAAGTATGGGAATAGTTTTCGACAATGGCTTCGAAGCCCATATAGTCGGCATCATTGCCTTGGAGGGCCAATTGGAAGGAATCGGTGTCAAGGTAAAATTCTCCTTTGAACATCTCGGCATAAGCGGTCGCTTCCCGAGGTTCGAAATAGAAGTGCCGTAGCCCTAACCATACGGCTACGATTATGATAATCACCCCGATTACGAGGAAGATACCTTTTTGGTTTTTTTCGATGAATTGCTCCGATGATGAGAGGACTTCGTTCACTTTGTCCATTTCATCGTTCGCATTTTGTTTTTGTGCCATATCTGATTTTGTATTTTAAAGCAGATGAATTATTTCGTGATGACAAAAGTACTGTTTTTATCTTTATAAAATGAAAAATCAACACGCTTTTTTGCCGATTTTTAAAATACAGCGAGCGAAAGGTTCGCTTTTTTTGAGTCAGGAGGGCTGGGAAAACAGGAAAATTTGTGTACGTTTGTACACGCAAAAGGGTTCCCCGACATGATACTTTCCCGTCTCTCCATCTTGAATTTCAAAAACATCGCCCAGGCAGATTTATCGTTCTCTCCGGGTCTCAACTGTTTTTTGGGGAATAACGGCATGGGAAAGACCAATCTGCTGGAGGCTCTTTATTATCTCTCTTTCTGCAAGGGGTTTATCCCATTGCCTGATTCCCAGAATATCCGGCACGGGGAAGAGTTTTTCATGTTGCAGGGTTTTTATCTTTGTGAAGATGCGACGGAAGAGATCTATTGCGGTGTGAAATTCCGGCAGAAAAAGGTTTTCAAGCGGAACAAGAAGGAGTACGGGCGGTTGGCCGACCATATAGGGCTTATCCCGTTGGTGATGATTTCACCGGCGGATGCGGGATTGATTCAAGGGGGCAGCGAAGAGCGGCGACGTTTTCTCGATATGGTCATTTCCCAATTTGACAAGGCCTATCTGGATAAATTGATGCGCTACAACAAGGCTTTGATGCAGCGAAACAGCTTGCTGAAACAGGGTGTTGTCGAGCCGTCAGCCTACGAGATTTGGGAAGAGCAGATGTGGCTTGCCGCCGGTGATATTTATGCGGCGAGGAGTCGTTTCCTTGCGGAGTTTATTCCGGTATTCCAGGAGTTCTATACTGTCATATCGGGCGGAAACGAGAAGGTAGGTCTCTCCTATGTCTCGCATGTGGTGCAGGGCGATTTGCGCATGCTGTTGGCGGAGGTGCGTCAGCGGGACCTGCTGTTGGGCTACACCTCCCGTGGGGTGCATAAAGATGAGTTGGAGATGAGTCTGGAGGGTTATCAGATGAAGCGTATCGGCTCCCAAGGTCAGAACAAGACCTTCCTTATTGCCTTGAAACTGGCACAATTCGACTATCTCAACCGGAACGGGCATACGACTCCCTTGCTATTGCTCGACGATGTCTTTGACAAACTCGATGCCCAACGGATGGAACGCATCATTTCGCTGGTTTCCCAAGAGCGTTTCGGTCAGATTTTCGTGACGGATACCAACCGGGAATACCTGGATGCCATTGTCCGCCGGACAGGCGGGAATTATCGTCTGTTCCAAGTGGAAAACGGCTGTTTTACAGATTTATAAATAAAGCCATGCAGCGGAAAGAGGTGAAACGGTTAGGGGAGATTCTCCCGCAGATTTTGATAGACCAGCATCTCCGCCCCCGTCTTGACGAAGTGCAGGCGGCCGCTTTGTGGAAAGAGATTTTCGGAGATACGGTGACCCGGTATACAACACGGGTGTATGTCCGGACGGGGGTGATGTATGTCTCCCTCTCCTCTGCTGTTTTGCGGAACGAACTGTTGAGTTGCAAGACCCTGCTTCTGCAGCGGCTGAACGAACGAATGGGTCAGCCGGGAATGATAAAGGAGATTGTTTTCCGATAAGGGAGCTCCGGTAGGTGAAATGTCGCCCGGATAGTTTTTTATCCCTGATGTTCGTAGGTATCGATATGGCGTTTCTTTTTCTCCTCTAAAATCTCGTCGATGGCGATAAGGATGCCCGACTCTTCCACGTCGCCGAATTCATCGTTGACGGCCGTGCCGAACATCCGCATGGTCGGGGAGAGATTCATATAACTGTTTACCAAGGGAGGGATATTGAATCCCAAGGCCCGGACTTCCTGGTTGAGGATCTTGTAATCTTCTTTGAAGGAGTTGTTCTCCGGGAAAATCTTATGCAGCTCTTCGTAGTCGCTATGGGTCTCAAGAGGGGTACGGGGATAGACGAGTCTCTCTGTATCCATGAAATGCTTGTTGAGAAAATAGAGTATCATATTCCGCCCTTTTATCGAAAAAGTGGGGTACATGGTCATTTTGCCGAAGAAGTATTTGATTTGGGGGTTGTTGACCGTCAAGGCACCCAATCCGTCCCACAGGTTGTCAAGGGCATAAAGGCTTTTCGGCTTAATTCGGGTAGATTGATATTC
>JAJQIP010000171.1 GCA_021199145.1 Porphyromonadaceae bacterium
GTGTATAAAGGGACTGTCAACTCGGCCGAAGAGGTGACGGCCACTTTGAAGGCCGCCAACAACGAACCGCATTGCATCGGGGTCATTACCTGGATGCACACCTTCTCTCCCGCAAAAATGTGGATTCACGGTCTGCAGGAACTCCGCAAACCGCTTCTCCACCTTCACACACAGTTCAACAAGGAAATTCCCTGGGAAACGATGGACATGGATTTCATGAACCTCAACCAGTCGGCCCACGGAGATCGGGAATTCGGCCACATGGTCACCCGGATGCGCAAAAACCGCAAAGTAGTCGTTGGCCATTGGCAAGACCCGAACACCCAGGCGAAAATCGCCGTATGGATGCGGGTAGCCGCCGCTTGGGCCGATGCCCAGGGAATGCGGATTATCCGGTTTGGTGACCAGATGAACAACGTAGCTGTGACCGACGGGGATAAAGTGGCGGCCGAAATGCAGTTGGGCTACCATGTCGACTACTATCCCATCGCCGAATTGGTCGCCGTACAGGAAAAGGTCTCCGATGCCGAAGTTGAAGCTCTCATAGCCGAATACGAAAAACTGTACGACTTCGCCCCCAACTGCAAAGAGGGGGGAAAAGACCGTCGTCAGGTCTATTTTGCCGCCAAAGAGGAGATTGCCCTGCGCCGCTTCCTCGAAGAGAAAGGGGCAAAAGCCTTCACGACCAACTTCGACGACTTGGCCGGTATAGACCAACTCCCCGGATTGGCTTGCCAACGTCTGATGGCCGAAGGGTACGGCTTCGGAGCTGAAGGGGACTGGAAAACGGCGGCCCTCTTCCGCACTATGTGGTTCATGGGTCAAGGACTTCCCCGTGGCTGTTCCTTCCTCGAAGACTATACCCTCAACTTTGCCGGAGAGAAGAGTGCCATCCTGCAGGCCCATATGCTGGAAGTCTGTCCCCTCATCGCCGAACATACACCGAAACTGGAGGTTCATCCTCTCGGCATCGGTGGGAAGAACGATCCTGCCCGGCTGGTCTTCACCTCCAAACAGGGAGTGGGCGTAGCCGCTACCATCGTGGATTTGGGCAACCGCTTCCGATTGATTGTCAACGAAGTGGAATGTATCAAGTCCAAAAAGCTACCCAAACTCCCCGTCGCTTCCGCCCTGTGGATTCCGCAGCCGAATTTTGAAATTGGTGCGGCCGCCTGGATTCTTGCCGGCGGTACCCACCACACGTCGTTCTCCTATGACCTAACAACCGAATACCTCGAAGACTATGCCGATATAGCCGGCATCGAACTGGTTGTCATCAATAAGGAGACATCCCTGCCGCAATTCAAGAAAGAATTACGGTTCAACGAGGTCTACTATCTGTTGAACAAAGCCCTCTGCTAAACCCTACGGTCATGGATCAATATGTCATAGGCGTTGACTACGGCAGCGATTCCGCCCGAGCCATTGTAGTCCATGCGGCCACAGGCCGGCAAATCGCCTCTTCGGTCAAATACTACCCCCGTTGGAAAGCCGGGAAATATTGCGACCCGGCCCGCAACCAGTACCGCCAACATCCGCTCGACTATATCGAGGTGTTGGAAGCTTCGGTACGTGAAGCGTTGGCCGCCTGTCCGGCCGGTACGGCACAGCAAGTGGTAGGAATCGCTTTCGATACCACCGGCAGCACTCCCGTTTTCACCGATGAGACCGGCACACCGTTGGCCCTCCTGCCCGAATTTGCGGAGAATCCCAACGCCATGTTTGTTCTCTGGAAAGATCACACGGCCACAAAAGAGGCGGCAGAAATCAATGACCTTTGCCACCGTTGGCACACCGATTACACCGCTTACGAAGGGGGCATCTACTCTTCGGAGTGGTTTTGGGCCAAGGCATTGCACATTTTGCGGGAAGATTCGCAAATCCGGACCAAAGCCTACTCCCTTGTCGAACATTGCGAATGGATGCCGGCCCTCCTCACCGGGGTCAGGCGAAGTAGCGACATTGTACGTAGCCGTTGCGCTTGCGGTCACAAAGCCATGTGGCACGAGAGTTGGGGTGGACTGCCCGAAGAGGCCTTCCTCATCGCCCTCGACCCCCTGTTGGCCGGATTCCGCAACCGCCTGTTCGAGCAAACTTCCACGGCCGACCGTCCTGTAGGCACCCTTACCCCGGCCTGGGCCGAACGGTTGGGATTGTCTACCGATGTTGTTGTGGCCGGAGGAGCCTTCGACTGCCACATGGGAGCCGTAGGAGCGCATATCACCCCCCACACCTTCGTCCGGGTCATCGGTACCTCCACCTGCGATGTGATGGTAACCCCCTACTCAGAGATAGGGGACAAACTCATCCGGGGTATTTGCGGACAGGTTGACGGCTCTGTCATTCCCGGCATGATAGGACTCGAAGCGGGACAATCGGGATTCGGAGATGTCTATGCCTGGTTCAAGCAACTGTTGGAATATCCCCTGCGGAAAATTCTCTCCCAATCCACCCTTCTTGACGAAGAGAGCAAGCAGCGGCTTTTGGAGGAGACGGCCGACCGCATTCTCCCCACCCTCACCGCCGAGGCCGAGAAGTTGCCGCTCTCCGAAGAAAATCTTATCGCCACCGATTGGATAAACGGCCGCCGTACCCCCGATGCCAACCAACTGCTCAAAGGCACTATCACCGGTCTGAGCCTGGGCAGCGATGCCCCCCGGATTTTCCGGGCATTGGTCGAAGCGACCGCTTTCGGTTCAAAAGCCATTGTGGAGCGTTTCCGCAGTGAAGGGATACGCATCGACAGCGTTATCGGCATCGGTGGCATTGCCTTGAAATCCCCCTTTGTCATGCAAACCCTCAGCGATGTCCTCGATATGCCCATACACGTCTGCAACACCGACCAAGCCTGCGCTTTGGGAGCAGCCATGTTCGCCGCCACAGCCGCCGGGATATACCCGACCATCGAGAAAGCGCAAGAGGCCATGGATCCTGGCTTTGCCGCCGAATACCGGCCTCAGGCAAAAAATGGGGCGGAATACCAAAAACTATACCGGAAATATTGTAATTTAGGAGCCTTTACAGAAAAAGAGCTCTTTCGTTAAGTCAAAAACAGTAAAACAGATAACCGATGGACAATAAAGTAACAAACCGTGCCGCCGACAATGTCCGCATTTTGGCGGCATCCATGGTAGAAAAAGCCAACTCCGGCCATCCCGGTGGAGCCATGGGAGGAGCCGATTTCATCAATATCCTCTTTTCGGAATATTTGGTCTACGACCCCGAAAATCCCTATTGGGAGGGACGTGACCGCTTCTTCCTCGATCCGGGACATATGTCCCCCATGCTCTATTCCGTATTGGCCCTTACGGGGAAATTCACCATGGAGGAGTTGAGCCTCTTCCGCCAATGGGGAAGCCCCACTCCGGGACATCCCGAATTGAACGTGGCCCGAGGGATTGAAAACACCTCTGGTCCGTTGGGACAGGGACACACTTATGCCGTGGGGGCCGCCATAGCCGCCAAATTCCTACAGGCCCGTCTGGGAAAAGAGGTTATGGGACAGACCATCTACACCTACATCTCCGACGGTGGGGTACAAGAGGAGATTTCCCAAGGGACCGGTCGTCTGGCAGGTCACCTGGGACTCGACAACCTCATTATGTTCTACGACTCCAACAACATCCAGCTCTCCACCACCACAAGTGCCGTGACGAGTGAGGATGTGGCCCAAAAATATGAGGCATGGAAATGGAAAGTACTGACCATCAACGGAAATGACCCGGATGCCATCCGCTCGGCCCTCAATACGGCCCAAAAAGTAAAGGGGCAACCAACTCTCATCATCGGGAAGACCATTATGGGCAAAGGGGCCCGTAAAGCCGATGGCAGTAGCTACGAAAACAACTGCGCCACCCACGGTGCCCCCTTGGGCGGAGATGCCTATCTCAATACAGTGAAAAATCTGGGCGGAGATGTAGAGCATCCTTTCCAAATCTTCCCCGAAGTCAAAGAACTCTATGCCCGCCGGACCGAAGAGTTGAAGAAAATCGTAGCCGTCCGCTATGCGGCCAAAGCTGCCTGGTCCAAAGCCAACCCCGAAGCGGCCGCCAAACTGGAGGCCTGGTTCTCGGGCAAAGTCCCGACGGTGAATTGGGGTGCCATCGAACAAAAAGCCGGATCGGCCACTCGGGCAGCCTCCTCTACCGTCTTGGGAGCCTTGGCCCTGCAGGTTGAGAATATGGTCGTTGCTTCGGCCGACCTCTCTAACAGCGACAAGACCGACGGTTTCTTGAAAAAGACCCACGCCTTTACCCGGAACGACTTCTCCGGAGCCTTCCTGCAAGCCGGCGTTTCGGAGTTGACCATGGCCTGCTGCTGCATCGGCATGGCCCTGCACGGCGGAGTGATTCCCGCTTGCGCCACCTTCTTCGTCTTCTCCGACTACATGAAACCTGCCGCCCGTATGGCTGCCCTCATGGAGGTCCCGGTAAAATTCATCTGGACCCACGATGCCTTTCGGGTCGGGGAGGATGGCCCAACCCACGAACCGGTCGAACAAGAGGCCCAAATACGATTACTCGAAAAGCTCAAAAACCACAAGGGGCATAACTCAATGTTGGTACTGCGTCCGGCCGATGCCGAAGAGACCACCGTCGCCTGGCGGTTGGCCTTGGAGAACACGAGCACCCCGACGGCCCTCATCTTCTCCCGGCAGAACATCGCTAATCTTCCCGCAGGGAACGATTACAGCCAAGTGGCCAAAGGGGCCTATATCGTCGCCGGCTCGGAAGCCGACCCCGATGTCGTGTTGGTCGCTTCGGGTTCGGAAGTCTCCACCCTTGTGGCAGGAGCCGAAAAACTTCGGGCCGAAGGGATTAAAGTACGGATTGTCTCCGCTCCCTCCGAAGGACTTTTCCGCTCTCAGAAAAAGGACTATCAGGAGAGCATAATTCCCCAAGGGGTGAAGGTCTTCGGCCTCACGGCCGGGCTGCCTGTCACCCTCGAAGGACTGGTTGGGGCAAACGGCAAAGTCTTCGGATTGGAATCGTTCGGCTATTCCGCCCCCTACAAAGTTCTCGACGAAAAGTTAGGATTCACGGCCCAGAATGTCTACGAACAGGTAAAAGCCCTGCTCGCTTGACCTTTTGCGGAAATCCGCAAAAAACTATCTCTCCAGAATCCCACCAGGCGTTGTCCGGTGGGATTCTTTCACTCTATTTTTTCTAACTCCGTTCAAACCAATCTCTTTTTTTGTATCTTTGTCTCGAAGGATTATCCTCAAACCGTATCAAAATACCGCACTATGAAAATCGAAACCTTAGACGGGACCTCTTCCCGATTGTACAAACTTGTTGCTCCGTTGGTCATGCGTGCGGACGTACTCCGTCAAAACAACAACTATCCCTACAAAACCTCCGACCGCTACGAGTGGCTGGTCGCCCTCGACGACAAAGGGAAAAACGTACAAGGCTTTTTCCCGGTGGAGGAGAAAAAAGGCGGCTACTATTATCTCAACAACTACTACGTTCCCGCCCAAGAAGAGGAGGCGTTATTGTCCGCCTTCATCGACAAAATCTTGGAAGATTACGCCCCTCAAAAACCTCTGGTTGCGATTGCCTTTGCCCGCCATGCACAACTGTTCCAAGAAAAGGGCTTTACCGTAGAACGGGAGTGGAAACTGTACGTGAAACTGAAACATGCAAAGGTCGATGGAAAAGCGTCGTAACGTATATGAAGCGACCCTATCCCGGCTGGACAAGATTTTCTCTGACTTCGACAACATATACGTCTCTTTCTCCGGAGGGAAAGATAGCGGTGTGTTGCTGAACCTCTGCATCAATTACATTCGTCAGCATAAGTTGAAACGCCGCATAGGGGTTTTCCACATGGACTACGAAGTGCAGTATTCCGCCACCCTGCAGTATGTTGAACAGGTCTTTTCCCGGAATACCGATATCCTCGACATCTACCGGGTATGCGTCCCCTTCAAGGTACCTACCTGTACCTCGATGTATCAGAACTATTGGCGGCCGTGGAACGAAAAGGAGAAAAACCTTTGGGTACGGGAGATGCCTCGGTCGGCCTTCCGGAAAGAGGATTTCGACTTCTTCAGCGAAGAGGACTGGGACTATGATTTCCAGATGAAGTTCTCGGAGTGGATACACCGTTACAAGAGAGCCCGACGCACCTGCTGCCTGGTCGGAATCCGTACCCAGGAGAGTTTCAACCGGTGGCGCACCATCCACAGCGACAAAAACTACTGTTGCTACCAACGGCTCAAATGGACCCGCAAAATCACCGACAATGTCTACAACGCCTATCCCATTTACGATTGGCGTACCACAGATGTCTGGGTGGCCAACGGCCGGTTCAAGTGGGACTACAACCACCTCTACGACCTCTATTACCAGGCCGGAGTAAAGCTGGAGAAGCAACGGGTGGCCAGCCCCTTCATCTCCGCCGCCATTCCCAGCCTGCAGCTCTACCGAGTCATTGACCCGCAAATGTGGGGACGCATGATTAATCGAGTCAATGGTGTGAACTTCGCCAACCTGTACGGCAGTACAGGGGCCATGGGCTGGTACACCATCAAGTGTCCCCCCCACATGACCTGGGAGAAGTATATGCACTTTCTCCTGAACACCCTGCCCGAAGATATCAAAAAAAACTACCTTGAGAAGTTACGGGTGAGCATCGAGTTCTGGCGGAACCGAGGAGGAGTGCTCTCCGACAACACTATCGAAAAACTGAGGAAAATGGGGATACAGATTGCCGTCGGAGAGACGACCAACTACAAGACCACCAAAAAACCGGTGCGCATGGAGTACTTAGACGACATCGACATCGAGGAGTTCAGGGAGTTACCTACTTTCAAACGGATGTGTATCTGTATCCTCAAAAACGACCACTCGTGCAAATATATGGGGTTCGCCCCGACAAAAGTCGAACGGGAGCGGCGCGACCGCATCATGGAAAAATACAAGAAACTCTATGAGGAAGATGGACAATAGTGAAAGCCGGTACAAAAGCCCCGTGTACAAAGTGATGGCCATACCGGTCGACAAAGTGGTGGCGAATGCCTACAACCCCAATGTGGTGGCTCCGCCCGAGATGAAACTGCTCGAAATATCGATTTGGGAAGACGGCTATACAATGCCCTGCGTATGCTATTATATCAAGGACAAAGACCTCTACGAACTGGTCGACGGCTATCACCGCTACATGGTGATGAAGACCTCCCGACGTATCTACGAACGGGAACACGGCCTTCTGCCTGTGGTGGTCATCGAGAAAGACCTCTCCAACCGCATGGCCTCCACCATACGCCACAATCGGGCGAGAGGGACCCACAATGTCGAACTAATGAGTGAGATTGTCTCGGAACTGACCCAGGCGGGAATGTCCGACCGTTGGATAGAGCGCAATATCGGGATGGACAAAGATGAATTATTGCGGCTGAAACAGATTACCGGCCTGGCCGAACTCTTTGCCAACAAAGATTTCTCGTTGGCCGACGAGTGATTTGATTTTTCCCTTGCTTCTCTCCCCTACCGCAACCGCAATACATCGCCCGGCTGCGGAGTATTGTCACTGGAGATTTTGTTGCGTTGCATCAGGCTTTTCAGTTTGATGCCGTATTGTTGGGAGACATCGTGCAACGACTCTTCCGCTGCCAGGGTATGGGTGGTGTTCGGCTTCTTGGCCTTTTTCCGTTTGGCCTTCAGGTAAACAATATCCCCCTCTTTGAGTTTAGTTCCCCGCAGGAGGTCGTTAAACTGCCGTATCTGGTAGCCATAGAGACCGAATTCCCGGGCGATGAGCTTGGGAGAATCTCCCTCCCGGGCCACAATATAGGGCAACCCCCATTGCGACTCCATATCGTGGAACTCGTAGTTCTTGGGGAGGCGGGGCATTCCCTTCCCGTCGTACCGATGCAACCCGTATAGCTCAATGGTCTGTATCAGTTTGCTGGCATAGGTCTTGTCCGTGGCATAGCCGCACCGTTTCAAGCCGTGCGCCCATCCCTTGTAATCCCCGATATCGAGTTTGAAGAGCGAAGCGTAACGTGGGCTTTTGGTGAGGAAGAGAGCATGGTCTTCGTACGACTCCTTCGGGTTTTTGTATTTCCGGAAACACTCCCCTTTGGCATCGTCATCGTGGTAGACCTTCTTCCCTTCCCAGGAGTTGTGGCACTTGATGCCGAAGTGGTTGTTCGACATCTTGGCCAGTTCGCTGTTTCCCGCCCCCGATTCGATAAGTCCCTGCGCCAAGGTGATACTGGCAGGGATTCTGTACTTCTTCTGGTGTTCGATGGCAATATCCTTGTATTTGCGAATATATTCGATGTAGAGAGGATTTTTCGACTGCACAAAGGGATTCGACTTCGATTGCGCTCCCAGTGGAGAAGCGGCAAACGCCCAAAGGCAGAAGAGGAAACAGATTCGGCGAAAACGCATAGCGGCAACGGATATAAGGAGCCCCTTTCTCTCGGATTTTCAGAAAATCACCTTACCTTTGTAGAGATTCAATTCCGACATCCTATGGCAAGAGAACTCCAACTATTGACAAAGATAATAGTTTGTCGTTACAATGAGTTAACCTCAGACGAAAAAATTTTGGTCGAAGCGACCCGTACCGCCCTGCAAGGGGCCTATGCCCCCTATTCCAAGTTCCGGGTCGGAGCGGCCGTAAGGCTTGCCGACGGTCGCATAGTCACGGGGAGCAACCAAGAGAACAGCTCCTATCCCGAAGGACTCTGTGCGGAGCGGGTCGCTCTCTTTACCGCCGGTGCACTTTCCGACGGGGGAACTCCCATAGCCTTGGCTCTTGCAGCCGAAAACAACGGGAAAACCGCTTCGGTCACCCCGTGCGGTGCCTGCCGGCAGGTCATGGCAGAGACCGAGATGCGTTACGGCACCCCCTTGCGGATATTGATGTGCGGACCCGAAGAGGTGCGTATCGTTGACTCCGCCCAAGCGTTACTTCCCCTGAGTTTCGAACTTCCCGAAAAGGCTTGAAAGGGCGTTCGGACAATGATAAAAGAGTGTTCGAAGGAGATTATCGGATTTCCCGGATGAGCATACCGGGGTAGAAATCCCGTGTTCCACTCACCTTCTCAAAGGAGGTGTAGTTCAAGTCCGCCCCGACGGCACCCTCTTCCTTAGCCATGTATCGGTTGTCCCAGATAGCTCCGCTGACGGGTTTGACAACGCCCACCCTTCTGTAGTCGATACGGCCGTCCTCTTTTAGGACTTTCTCCAATACCTCAAAGCGGGAATCCTTCGTAAGACCCTCTTTCAGCCCGATATCGGCCCGAAGTGGGGAGACTCCCAATAACGGGGTCTTTACCTTGAAGACCTCGAAATTCCGCTGCAGGGAGACGATATTTTCATCGATAGCCCGCTGGCAGGCCTTCCGGACCATCTGTTCCGGCGTATCGAGGTTCACTCCGATAAACGATACAATATTTCCGCTACTCTGTTGCGAGCCGATATATTTCAGTCGGAAGAAATTCCGGTTCTGTTTGAAAGCTTTCACCTTCATCGAGTCGGCCGTTGTCGAGTAATATTCCCGGTAAAAGGTCGCCGAAGTCTCTTCGTCCCACACCAACTGATAGAGGTAGGTGTGGACAATGACCCGGAACCCCTTCAGTGTCTCCATCATGCTTCCTAAAGCGTCTCCCAAGTCAGCAATTGAATTTGAGTTTGAAATGGTAGTCGTACCCCCTAAATTATTCACTACGCCTTGAGCAATGGCCCCTAACATGCGGAACATCGTTCCGGCCGCTTTGCCCTTATTCTCCTTATCAACGTAGCGGATATCATTGACCATCAGGAAGGTGTTGCTGATTAAATCCTCTCCCGCATCCTCCAGCAGGGCCTGACCCCGCACCGAGTTGGCGGCCACCTCTCGGTCAAATTCAGAAGCGTTGTAGAGCCCCCGTTCCCTCACCAGATTGACATCGCAGACTCCGGTAAAGGGGTCACGGTCGAACCAACGGGAGACCATTCTCGACGCAATCCCGTTCTTTTCGATAAAACTGTTCACAGCATCCAAGTCCTTCAACCTCTCGTCCATAGAGAGAATCTTGACGGAGAGGTCGTGATTGTTGTATTTCTCGGGAATGGGAATCTCCAGAAAGACCTCGCCAATCTCCTTCGCCATCTTCTGGTCATCGTGGTTGATGAGGATACTGTAGAGCGAACTGCGCCGGTAATCCAAGGTCTGAGTCTCCTCAGCCGGCAACCGAAGAGGGAGGAGGACCAAAACAAAAAATAGAATAAAACTCTTTTTCATCTCGATAGCGATTAATAGTCCCACTTGGCTTCCGGAATCACATCAGTTATCCGGTACGAATTGACCGAAGCGTCCCCGTACAGCTTGAAGCGGAAACACTCCAAGTCATTCATTAACTTCAATCCCCTTTGTTTCATATAGGAAGCGGCCCGCATCACTGTATCCCAACTGTCGAACGTACAGGGAATCAGCAGATTTCCCTTTGTATCAATAGCCCCGTAGAGATTGGTAGAAGTCTGCACATAGGCCATCCCCTCCACAAAATTCATCGCATCCTTGACACTGAAAGGAAAGGCCATCTCCCCTTCTGCACAATCCCAACAAACCCATACTTTTTCTTTTCTTTCAGGATCCGTTTTATCGGAATTTTCATACTCTACCCACACCAGACGGGGATTCGGTTCCGAAATCGGTTTCACATCTTCGAAGAGGAAAGGAACGACCATCTGATTCTCCTTATCAATCATTCCCCACTTATAACCCGTTTTTTTGACCCAGGCCCAACCGTAACGGAATGAGTTCACCTCATCATACTCAAAGGGAATGACAGTTTCTCCGTCTGTGCCGATGAATCCCCATTTTTTCTGCAGGGAACGGACCCCTAACAATCCTTCGTGAAAAGACCAGTCGTCTATACCTGTATAACGTAACGCCAGAATGTCACCCTTTGTGTTTATGAAACCAAACGGAGCGAACATATTTTTGTTAGCACTCTTCACCACAGCCAATCCACCGTCGAAATTCCCGGCATAGGCATAGTCGTTATAGGTCACTCTCTTCCCCTCTTTATCGATGAAATAGTAAATTCCCTTACTCCCGTCTTTTATCCTGGCCCGTCCGTCGTGGAAAAAGCCAAGATTATCCTCACTACTGAATGATATTATCCTGCCTGTTTCAGTATTATAATATCCATCGGATGGTACTTTCTTACCGTTATTTTTGAAAAGGGCCATCCCGTCGGTCGGACAAAAGAATTTTGAAAAAGTCCCTTCCGGGATAAGCACCTTCCCCTTCCGGTCCACAAGGCCCAAACCCGAAGTCGAACGGCCGAAGAAGAGGTAGCAGCTGTCCGTCCCCACTATCTCTTCGTTAGGGAAATCATCCGGACTGACAGCCACCGCATTGGCTCGGTTAAGGAGAGGAGCTCCCGGCCGTTGCAGAGATACACTGTTAAACTGCGCCGACCCCACAGAATTATAATAGGTGGCCACCTTCTTATACTCGTCCAGCACACTGTAAAAATAACCGATTACCGGATATTTCGCCGGGAGGATTATCTTCCCGAAGCGGTCGATAACCCCGTATTTACCCCCAACGAATTTGCCCGTCTTGGAGTCTATTCGTCCACCGGCGGCAAACCAGCAGAGGCCGTATTCGTCAAAAGAGCCGAAAGCGCTATATTTCGGTTCCAACAAAAAGCGGAACTTTTCGTCGATGAGTCCGTACTTCTTTCCCTTCTTGACAGAGGCGAATCCCTGCTCGAAACTCCCGATTTCATCGTAAACAGGGGGTATGACCTCCTCCCCTCGGATATTGAGGACGCCCCATTTCTCTCCAGTGAGTCCTCCCCCTTTGTCACTTCCACCCGAGGCCACTCGGCAATAATCGCCCGTAAAGGGCAAAATGAGGGAGTACTTCATCTTCCCCACAGGCTGCCCGTGTACGTCAATGAAACCGTACTTGTTTCCTTGGCGTACCTTCGCCAACCCGTTCTCAAAAGGTTCGGCTTCAGCATACTTATAGGGGATGACCACCTTTCCGGCCTCATCGACATAGCCGTACTTCCCTTTTTTGTTCACATCGGGACGTAATGTCTGCGCCTCTATCAGCCCCACACTCAACAGGGCAAGCAGCACCAAACTCCATCTTTTCATGCGTCTCTCCTATCTGGGAATTATATTTGTCGTCCGAGGCTGCTGGTTGTTGCCGAAAGCGACTCCGACAGCCTTAGCCTTCTCAATCTCGAGTTTCCGGATTTCCAGTTCGTCCGTATATTTCTGCCGCATCTCGAAGTCCCAATCTTCTCTTACTTTGGCCTTCATCTCCGTATAGAGGGCCATTGCCTCATCGTAGCAGGCGGCAAAGGGTTCGATGGCGAGCAGATATTCGGCAGCCGCCTCCGCCCCGTTCCGGTCGGGACTCGCCGCCCACGCCATCCGAGCCTGTTGCAGCAGTTTCAAGCTCGTATAGTCCACATAGGCCTGATAGGTGACCGACAAGGCATCCGACACCTCCTCATATCCCTTGCAGCAGACCGGCACCTCCGAGAGCAGGAAGAGGGCGTTGTCGTACTCCTTGAGAGAGGCCAACCGTTGCGCCTCCTTCAAGATGCGGGGATATTCGCTGTCGTAATAACTCAACACTTTCTGTTTCCCCTCTTCAAGGAAGCTCTTCAACTGGGCGTTGTTCCCATTCAGCGACCGATAGGCGTTGAGATAGGCCTGTTCCCGGCTATTCCCCGCTCCCCGCAACTCCAACGAAGTCTGGGCAAAAATCTTCTCTCCCCACGAGTCACCGATATAGAGGGTCAGCAGGAGGACCAGCGATGTCTTGGGAGGGGCGCTACCCATCAGCTGTTCACTCATCACCGAAGATTTCGAGGTGATATAGAATTGGGCGTAGGGCCCCACCACATCCGACTCTCCGGCACTCATCAACGCACCCAGTCGGTTGCAGAGGAACTGCTTGGCGATAGGAGGTGTCTGCTCGTCCTCATCGGCTGAGAGGGACATCCACCGGATTTCGCAATTTTGAGCAAAGACAGCCCCGACCGTCAGCAACAGCACGAGGGCCGAACAGAGAATTCGTTTCATAAGGCTATGCGATTATTGATCTATTACCAACACGGCTTTTCCCAACCCCTTGGTCAGCAGTTTCGTCTCCACCTTGTAGGGGGCGGCACGCAAGAAGCGGCGCAACTCCCCGGCAAAGCTCCGGGTATCCATCGCCATACCGCTGGAACGGTAGAGGGGAATACGCACCTGCTCCAAAACCATCCGGTTCTCGGTAGCGTCCGAGACGTTGTAACGGTGCTCCACGGTATTGTCGTACATCCATTTATCGATGATATCGGTGAGCATCTCCCCGTCATACTCCGTTTCGAGGTCGATTCCGGCAGCGTTGTCGCAGACCCGGATTTCGAGGGCGACCTCCCGTCCTCGGTTCTGCAGGTAGTCAAAGTAGGATTGCA
>JAJQIP010000140.1 GCA_021199145.1 Porphyromonadaceae bacterium
TCACCTTGTCATCGCTGCAGGAGGCCAGCGACGCTACCGCCAGCACTCCCAAAAATAGGCTTTCCTTTTTCATGCTCTTATCTTGTTCTTGTTTACACGCGTCATCCCATTCTCCGGCCTTTCCTTCCGGAAAATAAGAATTCCCGGAAGCCCTGTCCGGACCTCCTTACCTACCTCTTTTTTCCCTTGTTTACCTGATCGTTTGTCGTCCGCCCTCCTTTCGGAACAGGCGGTTGTGTTTTTCTCGATTCAGTCTTTTGCGGCGCTCTCGCCGCCTCCCTCTCAGAGAATCTATCGGATTCCTATTCTTATTATATAAGGAAGGAAACGATACTTCTCTTGTGCTAGGAGAAAGCAAAATAAGAAAATTTATTATTGATAGAAAAGCATTTATTCAAAAAAATTTCCTTTTTCTGAATTTTTTTCGCTACGAATCCCCCTCTTGTAAGCAAACACCTCCGGTCCGGACAAAAAAGAACCTTTTTCATCGCAGGGGAAAAGGCTCTCGTTTTGTCCTATCTTCTTTCCTTATCTATCCTCCTCATTCAGCTTCTTTCCGATAATGCGGGCCGCCCGTTCCACATAGTCGGCACAGGGCCTCCGCTTGTAATAACTCTCCGTCCGGGGCGACGGCTCGGGCGAACAGTTCTGCCCTTCCAGCCCCAACAACTCCCGACAGAGTATCGACCCGTTCTCCTCCCGAAAACGGTGGGCCAACTCCTGGACCACTCTATACGAACGGCTCTTGGCCTCTCGGTCCCGAGGGTCGGCGCAAGGATATCTCAATCCCGTCAACAGGAAAGCGGCGCTTACCGCTCCGCACACCTCCCGCAGCCGTCCCATGCCTCCGCCAAGGGGACCGGCTATCGTGGCTGCCAGTGCCGGAGAGAGTCCGTACAGGTCGGCATAGGCCAAAAACACCGATTGGGCGCAGTTGTACCCCTCCACGAACAAGGCTCTGGCTCTTTGGGCACGAGCCTCTATATCAACTTTTTCCATATTTCCTTACCATAAAATGGGTTCGATGCCGTGCGACACAAGGTATTCGTTCGCACGACTGAAATGGCGGTTTCCGAAAAAGCCCCGATGGGCGGAGAGGGGCGACGGATGGGGCGATTGCAGCACCAAATGGCGGGAACGGTCGATAAACTCCCCTTTCCGTTGGGCATAAGCTCCCCACAGGATAAAGACCAGATGCTCCCGCTCTTGGGCCAGACAGTGTATCACCGCATCGGTGAACTGCTCCCACCCCTTGTTCTGATGCGACCCTGCCTGATGGGCCCGCACTGTCAGGGTAGCGTTCAACAACAACACCCCTTGATAGGCCCAACGGGTCAAATCGCCGCTCATAGGGATTGGAGTCCCTATGTCGTCGTGTATCTCCTTGAAAATGTTCTGCAGCGAAGGGGGGAACGCCACGCCATCATTCACCGAGAAGCAGAGTCCATGTGCCTGCCCTGGCTCATGATAGGGATCCTGTCCCAGTATCACCACCTTCACCTTGTCGAACGGACAGGCGTCGAAAGCGGCGAACAACTGGCTTCCAGGGGGATAAACCTGTGTTGTGGCATATTCTTGACGGACAAAGTCGGTCAGTTGCGCGAAATAGGGTGCGTCAAACTCCGATTGCAGTCTCTTCCGCCAACTTTCATCAATGCGAACCTCCATTTTTTCAGATTTAAATCTTTTCTTTTGGCAAAACTACAAATAATTCTTACCTTTGCCAACTCAAATGGCCCCGTAGTTTAGTTGAATAGAACGTCAGATTCCGGTTCTGAAGGTCACAGGTTTGAGTCCTGTCGGGGTCACCAAAGGGAAAAAAGGAAAGGGGAGGAACATCAGTTTCTCCCCTTTCCCTTTACGTATAAAAAACCCTCACTCCTCCTCCGACTCCGAAGAGCCGCCGCCCGAAAGGATGGGGAGGCAGAGCCCGTACTTCACCGCCAGGATACGGATGAGGAACACGGCGACCCCACCCACTATCTGACACACATACGACTCCAGTCCGGCCAGATGACACGCCCCATAGAACAGCCCCCCGATGACACAGGCCATGGCGTAAATCTCTTTACGGAAAATCAACGGAATTTCATTGATAAGGACGTCCCGTATCACCCCACCGGCCGCACCGGTAATGCTCCCCATCACAATGGCCACCCAGAAGGGATAGCCCAACGTGAGGCTCTTCTCCACCCCGACCACGGTAAACAGGGCCAACCCGATGCTATCGAAGATGAAAAAGGTGTTCTGCAGTTTGACGAGGATTTTCCCGAAAAGGATGACCCATAGCAACGCCAGCCCTGTACATATCAGATAGATGGGATTAAGCATCCACATGGGGGTCACGTCGAGCAGCACATCCCGGATAGTACCTCCGCCAATGGCCGTGGCAAAACCTACGACATAGGCCCCGAACCAGTCGAACCGCTTGGCCGACGCCAGACGGATACCGCTGATGGCAAAGGCGAAGGTGCCGATGAAATCAAGTATCTGAACGAAAGTCAGCATAGAGAGATGCCCTAAATATTCTTGGAATAGGCCCGACGCCGTTTGTGCAGCCGGTGCTCAAAAGCATCCCACTGTTGTTGTACCTTGTTGTTGGTGACCATCTCAGGATTGGTCTCGGCATATTTGAAGCCGTCTTTGATGAAATGCGGCAGAATGTCATCGAAGAGCAGCGCATTGGCCCCCTTGTTCTGATAGTCGGGATGGATGGCGACAAGCAACAGGTCCACAATGTCGTTCTTCCCCTTCAGAGCCTTCAACAGGGGAATGAATCCGAACGGAAAGAGCCGTCCTTTCGCCTTCTGCAAAGCTCGGCTCAACGAAGGCATGGCAATTCCTACACCCACTAACTTGTTCTCCTCGTTGACGATGAGCGAGAGATGCTCAAGCCGCACAATGGGAATATAGATTTTCAAGTAATAATCGATTTGCTTGGGGGTCAACGTCGAATAGCCGTACAGGTCCTTATAGGCCTCGTTGATGAGTTCGAACATCTGGTGACCGTAGTCCCGGGCCACGTCGTTGATGTTGTGATAATCCTTGATGACACTGCGCAAATGATATCTTTTCCGCACGAACTCCGCAATGCGCACATGCTTCTCCGTCATGACCGGCGGTATGGTTCCCTGGAACTCCACCCACTCGTTTTCCGGTTCGAAGCCCCGCCGCACAATATGATCCACATAGTAGGGATAATTGTAGATGGTCGCCATCGTTCCCAACTCTTCATACCCTTCGACCAACAGCCCTTCGGGATCCATGTCGGTAAATCCCATCGGACCCACCAGGCGATTCATCCCCTTACTGCGTGCCCAATCCTCGACAGCGTCAAAGAGGGCGTCACTCACCCGCACATCGTCGACAAAATCGACAAAGCCGAAACGGGCCTCCTTCCGCCCCGTCTTCTCGTTGAGGGTACGGTTGATGATTCCGGTAATCCTCCCCACGGCCTTCCTCCCTTCATAAGCCATGAAATGCACGGCCTCGCAAAAGTCAAGAGCGGGATTTGTCTTGGGGGAATAGGTGTTCAGCTCATCGAGAATCAAAGGGGGAACTTTATAGGGGTTTCCTTTATACAGGTCGATATTGAACTGCACATATTTCTTCAAGGCCCGACGGCCCGATACCTCCCGGATAGTGATAGGCTCCATACACAAGTAGGTTTAGTAGGACAAATATAAGGAAAAAAGGAAATATCCGCTAATAAGTGCCGGAAATTAACCATCGTTGTCCTATCGTGTTTGTCAGGGAATGTTACATTTCAATCGAATAATATCAGCGAAGTGGTTAACGAACCCTGTTAGCAAAAAGTGTTTATCGTAATTTTTTGCGTCGTTGTTTATCGAAAGCTGTTAGCGAATCGCTGTTTATCGTAACCTGTTTGTGAAGGTGGTAATCGAATCATCCAGAAAGGCTTGTGATGCAGGGCGCAGACCTGCATCACAAGCCTAAAAAATTTATCCAATACCTCTCTCCCTGCCGAACGGCAGGGGCTTAATCTTTATATATAAGCAACAGTTATCGAAAATTGTCTGTGAAGATGGTTATCAAAACCTGTTTACGTATACAGAATTTTAATTGCAAACTGTCAGCGAAGGTAGTAGTCAAAAC
>JAJQIP010000113.1 GCA_021199145.1 Porphyromonadaceae bacterium
AGTTAAGGTTTAGGTTAAATTCGTTTGGGGTGGTTGTGAAACCGCCCTAAATTTTTTTTGTGAAAACTGAAATTTTGATTTTCACGGGAAATGCGTATTTTTACGGGGGCAAAAATACAAAAAAGCGATGGATAATCTGTGGATTTACCTACTCCTTATTTTCGTTTATGTGGGCTATTCCATTATGAGGGGAGCTCGGAAACAGCGGGAGGCTGCCGCCAAGCAAGGGAAGTTGAAGATAAAGCACACTCTTTCGGTAAGTATTCCTTCGGAGGGGAAAGTGGTGGAGAGGGCTTCGGTTCGCTCCTCGTTGTCTCGTAGGGAACTGTCGGAGGAGGCGAAACCGCTTATGACGCTTCGAAAGTCCCCTCTGTCCGATACTGAAAGGGAATCGGTCCAAAAACCGGTTTTGAAAAAGAGTGGGAAAATTCCCGCTGCACCCCAAAACAGTCCAGCTTTGAAAAAAGAGGAGGAAGAAAATCCCTATGCGATGGAGACATCCTCTTTTCGGTCAAGAGAGGAGTTACGGCGAGGCATTATTCTTTCAGAGATTTTACATAGGAAATATTCATAGGAAATTTAAAAAAGATAGATTATGGGGTTTAATGTTATTTCAAGTGATGAGGCTGCTCTTCTCATCCACGACAACGACAATGTCGGGTTCAGTGGGTTTACGGCGGCCGGGACACCCAAAGTGGTGCCCGAAGCTATTGCCTGTCGGGCGGAAGCGGAACATGCTGCCGGACGGCCTTTTCGAATAGGAGTTTTTACCGGAGCGTCGACCAGCGATCATCTGGACGGGGCTTTGTCACGGGCCAAGGCCGTGAAATTCCGTACACCATACCAGTCGAGTGCCGATTCCCGGGCTGCCATAAACGCTGAGGAAATCGCCTATTGTGACCAGCATCTTTCGGAGTTGGCGCAGATGTTGCGGTATGGCTTTTTCGGACAGATTGACGTGGCCGTTATCGAGGCCTCTTCGGTTTCTGAAGATGGAAAAATCGTTTTGGGATGCGGTGTGGGTATTGCCCCGACCGTCTGCCAATTGGCCAAAAAGATTATTATTGAACTGAATGCGCACAATCCTAAAGAATTGGCGGGATTCCACGACATTTACCAACCGGCCGACCCGCCCCTTCGTCGGGAGATTCCCATTTATCGGCCTTCCGACCGGATTGGAGTCCCCTATATTCAAGTGGACCCGTCCAAGATTGTCGGCATTGTAGAGACCAATGTGCCCGATGGGGTGAAACCCTTCTCCCCTAGTGATGAGGTGACGATGAGCATCGGTCGGAACGTGAGTGATTTTCTGACGGCTCAGTTGAAGGCAGGGTTGCTTCCCAAGGAGTTCCTCCCGCTGCAATCGGGTGTCGGCAATATCGCCAACGCTGTCTTGGGCTTCTTGGGCAACAATCCCCATATCCCTCCCTTCCAGATGTACACCGAAGTGATACAGGATTCGGTAATCGGTTTGTTGGAAGAGGGTCGCTGCACCTTTGCCAGCGGATGTTCCTTGACAGTAAGCGACAAAATGATGGAAGAGGTCTTCCGCAATCTCGATTTCTTCCGGAACAAGGTGGTATTGCGTCCCGGAGAGATTAGCAACAATCCCGAAGTGGTACGGCGCATGGGGTTGATTACCATCAATACAGCCCTCGAAGTGGATATCTTCGGGAATGTGAACAGCACCCACGTGACCGGTACGAAGATGATGAACGGTATCGGTGGGTCGGGCGATTTCACCCGAAACGGCTATATCTCCATATTCACCTGTCCGTCGGTGGCGAAAGCGGGAAAAATCAGCGCCATTGTTCCGATGGTTTCGCACCTCGACCACAGCGAACATTCGGTGAATGTGATTATCACCGAACAAGGAGTGGCCGATTTGCGGGGTAAAGCTCCTCGGGAGCGGGCCGAACTGATTATCGAAAATTGCGCCCATCCCAGTTATCGTCCTCTGTTGCGGGAATATCTCGCTTTGGGTCGGAAGGGCCATACCCCCCACTATCTGGAGGCGGCTTTTGCTTTCCACGAAGCCTTCCTGCAGTCGGGGGACATGGCGCAAACCTCGTTTGCCCCTTACCGGTAAAAGTCGGTTATGGAGGAGTGGCTGTCACGGACCTCGCTCTTGTTGGGGGAGAGTAGTCTCTCCCGCCTGCGGCAGGCGCATGTGTTGGTCGTTGGAATCGGCGGTGTCGGGGCCTATGCGGCCGAAATGTTGGTTCGTGCAGGTATCGGGGAAATCACCCTATTGGATGCCGATCGGGTGGAGCCGACTAATTTGAACCGTCAGTTGGTCGCCCTTCATTCCACCTTGGGACGACCCAAGGTGGAGGTCCTGGGGGAGCGTCTCCGGGATATCCATCCCGGTCTTCGGTTGCATGCCGAAAGTTATTTCCTTACGGCTGAGGCGGTGGCGGAGCGGCTGGAGACTCCCTACGATTTTGTAGTCGATGCCATCGATACCATTGCCCCTAAGACAGCTTTGTTGGAGGCCTGTTTTCATCGCAAAATCCGGGTCATCTCCTCTATGGGAGCCGGAGCACGTCTCGATCCGTCAGCGGTGGCTTATGCCGACATTGCTGATACCTGTTACTGCGGATTGGCTCGGGAGGTGAGGCGGCGATTGCGGGAAAAGGGAATCCGACGGGGAGTGGAGGTGGTCTTTTCTCGGGAACAACCCCACCGTTCGGCCCTGCAAATGCAGGAGGGGGAGTCGGGTCCCTCGAAAGTGGTCGGCACGGTGTCATATTTGCCGGCCCTCTTCGGCTGTTACTTGGCGGCCTATGTGATACGCAAATTGGCGGAAGAATGATAGAGGTAAAGAATATCTGTAAGAGTTTCGGTCCCCTTTCGGTGTTGAAAGGGATTGACCTTTCCATCGAACAGGGGGAGATTGTTTCGATTGTCGGGGCCAGCGGTGCCGGGAAGACGACCCTCCTGCAGATTATGGGGACCATTGAGAAACCGGATGCCGGAGAGGTGCGGATAGGAGGATGCCCGGTATTCACTTTGCGGGAAAAGGCTCTGTCGGCCTTCCGCAACCAACATATCGGCTTTGTTTTCCAGTTCCACCAGCTATTGCCCGAATTTACCGCTTTGGAGAATGTTCTTCTGCCGGCCCTTATCGGTCATCGCAACCGAGGGGAGAGTCGGAAGAAGGCCATTGAGTTACTCGAGTTTTTGGGATTGGCCGACCGTCTTTCCCACAAACCGGCCCAGCTCTCCGGTGGGGAAAAACAGCGGGTGGCCGTGGCTCGGGCGTTGATTAACCGTCCCGATGTGGTGTTGGCCGATGAGCCTTCGGGGAGCCTCGATACCCAGAACAAGGCGGAGTTGCATCATCTCTTTTTCGATTTGCGGAAGGCTTTCGGTAAAACCTTTGTCATTGTCACTCACGATGAGGCGTTGGCCCGTCTCTCCGACCGTATGATTGAACTGTGTGACGGCCGCATTGTGTCGTCTGTCCAAACCGGTTTGTCGTGATGCGGGTGAAACGGGGAGCGGCGGTTCTTTTGCTTTTCCCTCTTCTGACTTTGGCTTGCCAAGAGGAGAAGGAGTTGGATCTCACCGCCTTTCAATACGATGTGGTTACCTGTCGGCGAGGACAAGGAGAGGAGGGGTGGCTCTTTTTACGGGACGACACTACCTGGCTCTATCCGCAGTCTCCGCTCTCTTCGAGTAGCCTCTCCGACGGCCAACGGGTGTTGATTGGTTATTCGCCCGTGGAGCAGATAGATACTCGGGCTTGGCGTATCACCTTGCAGACGGCGGTACAGTCTATCGTTTCGGGTGAAATCACTTACCTCCCTGCCGTTATGTCGAAGGAGTTGGCCGACGACCCGCTCTATGTGACTTCGCTCTGGTGCAGCGGTGGTTTTGTGAATCTGCGTTTTAAGGTGCTCTACCATGAGGTCTCCCACCGGTTGTCCGCCGTGGCCTTTTTGCCCCAATCCTCTACCGATACGCTCGATGTGGAGATAAGGCATGATGCCTGTGACGACACTCCCGGCTATTATGCTTCGGGGTATGCCTCCTTCTCCTTGCCCGATATGCCGCCTCGGGTGGTGCGGGTCGGTATAAACAGTTCCAACCTGGGAGGAGAGAAACAGTATATATTTTTAACCGAATAGATAAAAACAATGGAAAAGAAAGAGTTGCAAATAGAACTTACGCCCGATGTGGCGGAAGGCATTTATGCGAATCTGGCCGTAATCAGCCACTCCTCTTCGGAGTTCGTGGCCGATTTTATCCGTGTTCTGCCCGGTATGCCCAAGGCACATGTCAAGTCACGGATTGTCCTCACCCCCGAACATGCCAAACGGTTGCTCTTCGCCCTCGAAGAGAATGTCGTGAAGTATGAGAAGCAGTTCGGGAAAATCAATGTCGGTGAAGGTTCGTCCAAACCGCCCTTCATCATTCCCGGCGGAGAGGCCTGATAGGAGGGTTCCCTTTTGTCCCTTTGGGCGGGATTCGTTACCTTTGTCTTTTTAAAACGGAGTTATGGAACAGAAGCTTTTCATTTATAATACCTTGACCCGTCGTAAGGAGGAGTTTGTCCCCCTCAATCCTCCCTATGTCGGGATGTATGTCTGCGGTCCGACGGTCTACGGCGATGCCCATTTGGGTCATGCCCGTCCCGCCATCACCTTCGACCTGCTCTTCCGCTATTTACGGCATCTCGGTTACAAGGTGCGCTATGTGCGCAATATCACCGATGTGGGGCATCTCGAAAACGATGCGGACGAAGGAGAAGACAAAATCGCCAAGAAGGCCCGTCTCGAGAAGTTGGAGCCGATGGAGGTGGTGCAGTTCTATCTCAATCGCTATCATAAGGCGATGGAGGCCCTCAATGTATGTCCGCCCAGCATCGAACCGCACGCTTCGGGCCATATCATCGAACAAATCGAATACATTCGGAAAATTCTCGACCACGGCTATGCCTATGAGAGTGAGGGGTCGGTCTACTTCGACGTGGAGAAGTACAGCAAGGAGCATGCCTATGGAAAGCTCTCCGGCCGGAATATCGAAGAGTTGCGGGAGACCACCCGGGCGTTGGACGGACAGTCCGAAAAGCGGCACGCCTTTGATTTTGCTTTGTGGAAAAAGGCTGCGCCCGAACATATCATGCGTTGGCCCTCCCCGTGGAGCGACGGTTTCCCGGGTTGGCATCTGGAGTGCTCGACCATGAGTACCAAATATTTGGGAGAGACCTTTGACATTCATGGGGGCGGTATGGATTTGCTCTTCCCCCACCACGAGTGCGAGATTGCCCAGTCTGTGGCGGCACAGGGGCATGAGACGGTACGCTATTGGATGCACAACAACATGATTACCATCAACGGAAAGAAGATGGGAAAGTCGTTGGGCAACTTCATCACCCTCGAAGAGTTCTTTTCAGGGAGCCATCCTTTGCTGACGCAACCCTATGCACCGATGACCATCCGCTTCTTCATCTTGCAGGCGCAATACCGTAGTACCCTCGATTTCAGCAATGAGGCTCTCCAGGGGGCCGAGAAGGCCTGGCAACGGATGGCTGAGGGGTGGCGCAACCTCTCCAAGATTGTCCCCGCTCCGGTATCGACCCTCGATGTGAAGGAGTTGGCCGCCCGTTGTTACGAGGCGATGAACGACGACCTCAATACCTCTGTAGTCATCTCCCACCTCTTCGACGGGTTGCGGAGTATCAATAGTGTCTTGGCCGGAAAAGAGACTCTTTCGGTCGATGATTTGGCCCTGTTGCGGGAGACCTTCTCCACTTTCCTGTTCGACATTCTGGGTATGCGGATAGAGGGTGAGGAAGGCGGTGCTTCCGATAGAGAACCTTTTGAGAAGGCCGTCGACTTGCTGTTGGAAATCCGTCAGGAGGCCAAGAGTCGGAAAGATTGGACCACTTCCGACCTGATTCGGAACAAGCTGGGGGAGATAGGCTTTGAAATCAAGGATACCAAGGAGGGGGCTACCTGGAAATTGAAATAGGTATTCTTCTTTAGGAGTGATAGTTTAAAGGCTTCCCTCTTTTTGAAAGAGGGAAGCCTTTTTTGCGATGAAATGTGAAATAGCCCCTTTAGGGTCAGAGGTCAAGTGTGGCCTCTTGCTGTAGGGGAAGGTCGCTTTCGAGGGTGATTTCTCCAGCCAACGACTGGTTCATGAGTCGTCGCACCTCTTCGGGGGGGTAGCCGTGGCCGAAGAGGAACATCAGTTTGGTCACCGCCGCTTCGACGGTACTGTCATATCCGCTGGTCACCCCCGCTTCGAGGAGTTGTCGGCCGTTTTCGTACCGTTTCATGTCAACCGACCCGGAGAGGCACTGCGTGATGTTGATGATGACCATTCCCCGTTGGGTGGCCTCCCGCACGGCTCGGACGAACCACTCCCGTTGGGGGGCGTTACCCGTTCCGAAGGTCTTCATCACGATGGCCTTCAGTCCCTCCGTTTTCAGTACTTCGGTGACGATGCGTTCCTGGATGCCGGGGAAGAGGGTCAGTACAATCACATTGGTGTCGAAGAGGAAATGGGGTTTTAGCGGCAGTCCGGCTTGCCGGTGCAGGATGCGGCGGGTATAGTAGTTGATGTAGACCCCTACGTCGGCCAGATTGGGATAGTTGTGCGACTTGAAGGCGTTGAACTTTTCGGCGTTGGCCTTGGTCGTGCGGTTCCCCCGTAGCAACTGGTTCTGGAAGAGGATGCACACTTCGGGCACCGAGGGGGTGCCGTCGGGCCGTTTGGAGGTGGCAATCTCTATGGCTGTAATCAGATTTTCCTTGCCATCGGTGCGAAGTACTCCGATGGGGAGTTGGCTTCCCGTGAAGATGACCGGCTTGGCCAGATTTTCGAGGGCGAAGCTGAGGGCCGAAGCCGTGTAGGCCATGGTATCGGAGCCGTGCAGCACCACGAAACCATCGTATTGATTGTAATTGTCGTAGATAATCTGGGCCAGTTTCACCCAAAGGGCGGGGGTCATGTCGGAGGAGTCGATGGGCGGATTGAACTGGATGGAGTCAATGCGGCACCGCATCTGTTTCAGTTCGGGAATGTGCCGGGTGAGATGCTCGAAAGTGAAGCTCTCCAAAGCCCCTGTTTCGGGGTTGCGGATCATTCCGATAGTTCCTCCGGTATAAATCAGGAGGACGGATGGGGAGGCGAGGTCGGTCGTCATAGCGAAGAAAAGGATTAGGTATTTGCGGCAAAAATAGTGAAAAATCCGATACAAAAAGGGGGGAAGGGTCCCTCATGTTCCCTCTTTTTGCTACATTTGCAAAAAAGAAGAGCTTATGACCCCTTTCCTCACTCAGCTTGAACAGGTACGGGCCGCTTCCCGTCGGTTGAACCTGTTGGATGAAGCGACGGTCAACGGTGTATTGACAGCGGTGGCGGCGGCGATGGAGGCGCAGGCCGAATTCCTCTTGGCCGCCAACGACCGGGATTTGTCGCTCATGGGCAAGGAGAACCCCTTGTATGACCGTCTGCAGCTTACTCGGGAACGAATCGCCGGTATCGCTGAAGATATGCGTCGGGTGGCTGGTCTGCCCTCTCCGTTGGGTCGGCTGTTGTCGGAGACGGTCCGTCCCAACGGGATGATTATCCGCAAGGTCTCTGTGCCGTTCGGGGTTATCGGAGTCATTTACGAAGCTCGTCCTAACGTGGCTTTCGATGTCTTCTCCCTCTGTTTCAAGTCGGGGAATGCCTGTGTGCTCAAAGGGGGAAAGGATGCCCGTTACTCCAACGAGGCGATTGTCGAGTTGATTCATCGGGTGTTGTCCGACCGAGGTATTGACCCCCATGCCGTGCTGTTGCTGCCGCCGGAGCGGGAGGCGGTCCAGCCCTTGTTGACGGCTGTCGGCTATGTCGACCTTATCATTCCCCGAGGCAATCAAGGGCTTATCGACTATGTCCGCCAAAACGCCAAAGTACCGGTGATTGAGACCGGTGCAGGGGTGTGCCACACCTTTTTCGATGCGGCGGGCGACCTTGAAAAGGGGCGGGCCATTGTCTTCAACGCCAAGACCCGTCGAGTGTCGGTCTGCAATGCCCTCGATTGTCTGATTGTGCATCAGAGCCGCTTGGCCGATTTGCCGGAGTTATGTCGTCCGTTGGCCGGGAAGAGGGTCATCCTGTATGCCGATGAGCCGGCCTATGCGGCCCTTCTCGGTCGCTATCCCGCAAAGGTGTTGTGTCCTGCTGACGAGCATAGTTTCGGGAGGGAGTTCCTCGATTATAAGATGGCGATAAAGACGGTCGCTTCACTCGATGAGGCCCTCGAACATATCGCCCGCTACTCGTCCCGCCACAGTGAGAGCATTGTCAGCGAAGATGCTGAGGCTTGTCGGCGCTTCACTCGGGAGGTGGATGCCGCCTGTGTCTACACCAATGTATCGACGGCCTTTACCGACGGAGGACAATTCGGCTTCGGGGCGGAAATCGGCATCAGTACCCAGAAGCTCCACGCTCGGGGTCCGATGGCGTTGCCCGAGCTTACCAGCTATAAATACATCATCACCGGGGAGGGGCAGGTACGTCAGCCCTGACGGGGAGAAATCATAAAAATTCCGGATATGAGACACTTCACTTCTGTAAAAGATTTAGGCGACCTGCAGGCCGCACTAAGAGAGGCTTTCGCCGTGAAGGCCGACCGCTTTGCCTATCACCATTTGGGTCAAAACAAGACCCTTATCATGATTTTCTTCAATTCCAGTCTGCGCACCCGTCTCAGTACGCAGAAGGCGGCCATGAACTTGGGAATGAATGTCATTGTGCTCGACATCAACCAAGGGGCATGGAAGCTCGAGACCGAGCGGGGGGTCATCATGGATGGCGACAAGAGCGAACATCTGCTCGAGGCCATTCCGGTCATCGGCTGTTATTGCGATGTAATCGGGGTCCGTTCGTTCGCACGTTTCGAGAACAAGGCCGATGATTACGAGGAGAAGATTCTCTCCCAGTTCATCCAATATTCCGGCCGGCCCGTCTTTAGCATGGAGGCGGCTACCCGTCACCCCTTGCAGAGTTTTGCCGACCTTATCACCATCGAGGAGTACAAGAAAGTCGCCTCTCCCAAAGTGGTGCTCACCTGGGCGCCCCATCCCAAACCTCTTCCGCAGGCCGTGGCCAACTCTTTTGCCGAGTGGATGAACGAGACGGGCTATGAGTTTGTCATCACCCACCCCAAAGGGTATGAGTTGGACCCCCGCTTTGTCGGCAAGGCTCGGGTGGAGTACGACCAGCGAAAAGCCTTCGAAGGAGCTGATTTCATTTACGCCAAAAACTGGTCAGCCTATACCGATCCCAATTACGGGAAGGTCATCAATACCGACCGAGCGTGGACAGTCGATGCCGAGAAGATGGCACTGACCAACAACGCCTATTTTATGCACTGTCTGCCGGTACGTCGCAACATGATTGTCACCGATGAGGTGATAGAGAGCCGGAAGTCGTTGGTGATTCCCGAAGCCGCCAATCGGGAAATTTCCGCCCAAGTGGTGTTGAAGAAGATTCTCGAATCCCTATAATATATACGGAGAGAGACTCCCGTTTCCCCGGAAGGCCGGGGAGGGAAATACTATATATATAATGTATAGCGTATGAAAGTTGAAAACCAAATCGCCCAAGCTGTCACTGCTTCGCTCAAAACCCTTTACGGCATCGAAGCCGCCCCCGAAACCTTGGGTTTGCAGAAGACAAAAAAGGAGTTTGAGGGAAATCTCACCCTTGTGGTCTTTCCCTTCTTGAAGATGTCGCGCAAGAAACCCGAAGAGACGGCTACCGAAATCGGCCGTTTCCTCGAGGAACGGTATCCCTCCCTTATCGCCTCTTTCAATGTGGTGAAGGGGTTCCTCAATTTAGTCGTGGCCCAGGCCTGTTGGGAGGCGCAGCTCCATGCCATCGCCGCCACGCCCCAGTACGGAATGAAAGAGGCGACGGCCGACGCCCCCTTGGTGATGATAGAGTACTCCTCGCCCAATACCAACAAGCCGCTTCATCTGGGCCATATGCGTAATATCTTTCTCGGAAACAGCCTCTCCCGCATCTTGGCGGCCAATGGCTGTCGGGTTGTCCGGACCAATATCGTGAACGACCGAGGGATTCATATCTGCAAATCGATGCTGGCCTGGGAGAAGTGGGGCGAAGGGATTACCCCCGAAAAGGCGGGGAAGAAGGGCGACCATTTGGTCGGTGACTTTTATGTCCTTTTCGACAAGCGATATAAGGCGGAGGTAGCCTCTTTGCAAGCCACGGGGTTGAGTCAGGAGGAGGCCGAAGCCGCCTCTCCCCTCATGGCCGAAGCACGGGAGATGCTCCGTCGGTGGGAGGCCGGTGATGCGGCCGTGCGGCAGGTCTGGGAGATGATGAACCGGTGGGTTTACGACGGCTTCGACGAGACTTATCGACGGATGGGGATCGACTTCGACAAAATCTACTATGAGTCGCAGACCTATACTGAAGGGAAGGCGATGGTGCTTGAAGGGTTGGAGAAAGGACTCTTTTTCCGGAAAGAGGACGGTTCGGTGTGGGCCGACCTGACCGGAGAGGGGCTGGACCAGAAACTGCTGCTTCGCTCCGACGGTACGTCGGTCTATATGACGCAGGATATTGGCACAGCCAAAAAGCGTTTTCAGGATTACCCTATCGACCGCATGATCTATGTAGTCGGCAACGAACAGAATTACCACTTCCAGGTACTCTCCCTCCTCTTGGATCGGTTGGGCTTTGCTTGGGGGCGTAGCCTTGTACACTTCTCCTACGGCATGGTAGAGCTTCCCGAAGGGCGGATGAAGTCTCGGGAGGGGACGGTGGTCGATGCCGATGACTTGATGGAGGAGATGGTGCGGACCGCCCGAGAGGTGTCGGCCGAGGCGGGGAAACTCAACGAAGGTTCTCCGGAGGAGATTGAGGCAGTGTCGGAGATGGTGGGGTTGGGGGCCCTCAAATATTTCATTCTGAAGGTCGACCCCCGCAAGAATATGACCTTCAACCCGAAGGAGTCCATCGACTTCAACGGCAATACGGCCTCCTTCATCCAGTATACCCATGCGCGGATTGCTTCGCTGTTGCGCAAAGCCGCCGAGAAGGGCTATCCCCTTCTTAAAGAGACGGCGGGGGAGATACCTCTCTCCGACAAAGAGATTTCGCTGGTGCAGAGCCTGGCCCTCTTCCCCGATATTGTCGCTGAGGCGGGGAAACAGTACAGTCCGGCGATAGTGGCCAACTATGTCTACGACATGGTGAAGGAGTATAACCAGTTCTATCACGACTTTTCGATTCTTCGGGAGGAGAACCCGGCTCTTCGGGGCTTCCGGCTGCTCCTCTCGGCGCAGGTGGGGCGGGTGGTGCGTAGCGCTATGGCGTTGTTGGGCATCGAAGTGCCCGACCGGATGTAGTGCCCTTAATAGAGTTGAACCAGAGGCGGGGTCATCGTCAAGACGACCCCGCCTCTGGCTTTTTTGTACAACTGTATAGGAACGGAGTTGTGGTAGTATAAATTTTAATAAAAAACCTTGTAGCTCACAAATAAATTTTTAACTTTGCAACAAAATTTAAAATTTCATATTCATGAAGAAAGTTATTTTAGGAGTAGCTACATTCAGACTACCCAAGAAACCTCTCCGACCTTTGTCGCAGGAAACGACATATTGTCTTAAAAGAGAAATGTCGGAAAAGGGGAAATGCCCTTGTCCTTTTTGATACTGTTCCTTTGTCTCTCAATGCTTTAAGGTTAGGAGAGAAGGGTATGATAGTACCTCTTTGTTGTGAATTTTAAAAAACAGATTTTGTTTTTTGTAAGGAATCGTCTATATTTGTAAAAGAGTGCTCTGAAGAGTGAATAGAGACAAGGATTGAAAAGAAAGAGTGAACCTAAAATAGCGGGGTATGCGAAAAAAGTTTTGTTTTTGGCTGGTAAGCCTTCTTTTGTGGCCGTTGCTGGTTGGGGCCGCCGAGGTGTCGGACTATGAGATTGTGGCGGCGGGAAGCGGTCTGCAAGGTACCTATTTGGTAAAGGTCTATGTCTTCTCTAAGAAGGCCAAAGTGAATACGGAGGAGTTGAAGAAATGCGCCGTGCACGGAGTGCTCTTCCGGGGCTTTGCCTCCGAAGAGAGCCGCGTCTCCCAACGGCCGTTGGCGGGGAGTGCGTTGGTGGAGCAGCAGAATCCCGACTTCTTTAACCTCTTTTTCAAGGATGGCGGTTCTTACGCCCGCTATGCGTCACTGACCTCCCAGGCCTTGGAGGTGGTCAAGGTGAAGAAGAAGCTCTACCGCATCGGGGCGACCCTCTCGGTCTCCAAGGACCAGTTGCGGAAGGATTTGGAAGCGGCGGGTATCCTCAAAGGGCTGGATGCCGGATTTTAAGAAAGGAAAACGGTCATGAAATACGGAATTGTCATTGGAATCCTCTCCCTTTGTCTGGGGCTGGGTTCCTGCCGTACCGCCTCCATAGCGGGGTATTACGGCTATGAAACGGAGTGTATGGGCGACAACTTCGACGGAAGCTATATGTTGCGCACCCAAGGGCAGGGTTCTACCCGTCCAGCCGCCATTGCCGCCGCCAAAAGGAACGTCATCAACGACCTCCTCTTTTCAGGAGTGAAACGGGGGCAATGCACCCTTCCTCCGTTGTTGACGGAGTTGAACGCTCGGGAGAAGTACCGGAGCTATGTTGAGCGGTTCTTCGCTGACGGTTCGTACGATGCCTATGCCTCCCTTTCGCCTCGGTACCGGTTACGGAAGGTTGCCCTCAAAGACAAGACGATGGGAAGCACTTTCCTGCTGGTTCTCCGTGTGGAACGGGCACAGCTGGAACAGCGGCTGAGAGATGATAAAATTATCCAATGAGTATGAGAAAGATAGGTATGGCGCTCTGTGCGCTTTTGTTCTATGTGGGGGGATTGCTCCCCCTTTCGGCCCAAGTGAAGAAGCCGACCATTATGGTCATCCCCGCTGATGCGTGGTGTGTGAACAACGGCTATTCCATGTCGTACACCTCCGTGGGGGTGGAGATGGAGGTGCCCGATTACAAAAGGGCCTTGCAAAACGATATCGATTTGCTGAATACCATCACCAAAATCGGAGAGTTGATGCAGGATCGGGGCTTCCCGTTGAAGGACCTCTCTTCGACAATCCGGAGTCTGGAAAATTCCGCCGCTGAAGACGAAATGTTGGTCAGCTCCTCAACGGGAGCGGCCCTCGCCGAGACTCCCTACGAGAAGCTCCTCAATCGGGCCAAGGCGGATATCCTCATCGAGTTGGTCTACAAAATCAACGAGACCGGTCCCAAACGGTCGGTGACCTATACCCTGCGGGGGTTGGACGCCTATACCAACAAGCAGATTGCCGCCGCTTCGGGAACAGGGGCTCCCTCTTTCTCGGCGGAGATTCCGGTGCTGCTTGAAGAGGCGGTACTCAACAA
>JAJQIP010000124.1 GCA_021199145.1 Porphyromonadaceae bacterium
TTGAGGGAGAGCACGGCGATACGGGGCTTTTCGATATAGAAATCTTCATGGAGACTCCGGTTGAAGATAGTCAGTTTTTCCAGAATATTTTCGCGGGTAATCATCTCCGGCACTTTGGCGATGGGCAGATGGGTGGTGACCAAAGCTACCCGAATCTGGTCGTCCAACAGAATCATGAGAGCCTTTTGCCCCTTGCCGGCTTTCTTCTCGAAATATTCGGTGTGGCCGGGGAAGTCGAATTTATCGGATTGTATGGTATGTTTGTTGATGGGGGCGGTGACAATGGCATCGATGAGTCCCGCCTGCCAGTCGGCCGTGGCCGCATCGAGGGCGAGTAGGGCCGCTTCACCCGCCTGAGGCGTGGGACGGGAAAGTTCGGCTTTCAGTTCGTCGTCGAAACAGTTTATCATATTGAGTTTTCCGGCAGCACATTGTGCGGCCGATGTGATGATATTGAAATTGACAGGAGGCAGTTCGAGCGCCTTGCGGTGGTAGGCCGCTATTTTGGAGGAGCCGTACACGATGGGGGTGCAGATTTCGACTATGTGGGGGTCGGAGAGGGTTTTCAAGATGACTTCATACCCTATACCGTTGATATCACCGTGGGTGATTCCTATTCTCAATTTATTTTCCATGTCGTTCGCTTTTGTGAGGAGATTAGAGTTGCTGATACGCTAAGATAACGGTTTTTTGCCAATTGTGCAAATTTGCGGGAGAGGGGTGTTCCTGGGAAAGTTCACCCTTGTTGTTTCCGGGCGGTCGAGAGCATGCCACAGGCCGCCTGAATCTCTTCCCCTCGTGAGGCCCGTATGGTACAGATGAATCCTTTGCGCGAAAAGGCATCTCGGAGGGCGGTCATCTTTTCTTCGGAGGGGCTGTGCAGGTTGACTTGCGGGATGGCGTGGAAACGGATGAGGTTGATGCGGCAGTCGAGACCGTGCAGCAGTTGCGCCACTTTGTTGACGTGGTCGGTGGTGTCGTTGATTCCCTCGAAAACGATGTATTCGAAGGAGAGACGCCGTTGGTGGCTGAAGTCATAGTTCCGCAGCAGTTCGACGGTCCCGGAGATGGGATAGGCCTTTTGAGCCGGAATGAGTCTTTGACGTTCTTCGGGGAAGGGGCTGTGCAGACTGACGGCCAGATGGCATTGGCACCGGTCGAGGAAGCGGTGCAGGGCAGGGATGACACCGATAGTCGAGAGGGTGATGCGGTGGGGGCTCCAGGCAAAGCCCTCTTTTGAGGTGAGGATGTCGATGGCCTTCAACACTTCGTCGATATTGTCAAGAGGTTCGCCCATACCCATGAAGACAAGGTTGGTGAGACGCTCGAACTCAGGAACGGAAACAATCTGATTGATGATTTCCGTAGCGGTGAGGTTCCCGTTGAACCCCTGTTTTCCCGTCATGCAGAAACGGCAATTCATTTTGCAGCCCACTTGCGAGGAGACGCAGAGCGTCGCCCTTTCACGGTCGGGGATATAGACAGTCTCGACAAAATTGTCGCCTGCGGCAAACAGGTATTTGACGGTGCCGTCGGCCGCTTGATGGCTCCCCACAGGAGGAAGATAACCCACTTCAAAGTCAGCGGAGAGCCTTTGCCGGTTCACTTTTGACAGATTGGTCATCTCGTCGATGCTGCTTACCCGGTTGCGGTAGAGCCATATGGCGATTTGGGAAGCCGTGAATCGGGGCATATCGTATTGTGTGGTGATTGCCTGGAGTTGTTCCAGGGTTTTCCCTGCCAAACTTTGCTTGAGTGACATCGTAAACTATTTAGGTGAGGTAAAGGTAAAGATTTGTTTTGAATTTTCGGGGAAGGGGAGAGCCCATATAGTACGAGAGAGCGAAGGTTCGGATCCCTCGCTCTCTCGTACTATATGATAATAAATATTAGTAGAATTTAATCCGGTTGTCCTCGATATCGGACTTCTCTTTCAGCACGGTCATGAACTGGTTGAGAAGAGTATAGACTTTCTGGTTGTATTTCTCGCCTTCAGCCGCCACATCGATAGGGTCATCGTTGGTCCGACGGTCGGTCACCGTGAACATATAAACGCCTCGGTTGCCAGCTATAGGACCTTGCAGCTTCCCTTTTTCAGCGGAGGTAGCCGCACCAATCAAGGCGAATTCACTTCCCAGTCCGGCGATGGATCCGGTATTGAATGTGATGAATTTGGCCTCTTCGACTTTGGAGTTCATGATATTGGCCACGGCATCGATATTGACCGGATTTTTCTCCTGCAGGTCGGCACTAATCTTATCTCCCTTTTTCTGGCGAAGCAGTTCCTGACGCAGATAGGGTTCGGCAGCGGCCTTCGGCATATAGCCTTTTTCGGAGATGTCGGATACCATTACAGCCACGAAATTGTTTTCGATGTTGAATATCTTGGATTCTACCAGGCGGCCTTTTTTCGAATTGAACGCCTTTTGTATGATTTCCCGTCCGTCGGTGAATTTACCGAAGGTGACATCGTCGGTGGAGACAGTCGCCGTATTGACCAGAAGACCTTCGTTTGCGGCATTGGATTCAAAATCCTCTAACTTATTGTTGTTGGCAATATATTGGTTCAGCTTGTTATAGAGCGTATTATAGGTCTCGGAACTGGCACGGACCGTCATGACCAATTGGGCTACATTGGCTTTTTCCACCGGTTTCTGGCGTTCGGTCACCTGTACGAGGTGGATGCCATAGGGGGATGTGATGCGTGCCACGCCCTTGTCGTCGCTGTTGAAGCAGAAGTCATTGAAATCTTGTCCGAACTGTAGGGCATCCACTTCACTAATCCAACCGATTTCGCCTCCGTTTTGTCCCGAATTGCGGTCAGCCGAATATTGAAGAGCCATCTCATTGAAGTCACTTCCTTTTTTCAACTCCGTAAAGATGCTGTCGATGCGCAGTGTGGTAGCCGCATCGTTGTTGAGCGGGAACATGATGTAGCGTACTTTCACCGAGTCGGGTGCTATATGTTTTCCCATCAGACGGTACATTTTATAGGCCTCTTTATCGTGGAAGGGACCGTAGACATCGCCCACTTGTGACTTCTCTACGAAATTTTTCATTTCGTCATCCATCGAGCTGACCGCTACAAAGGCCTCACTGTAAGGCACATCGGTATTGAAAGCCAGGAAGCCGGCCATATCTCTGGTAGAGGAGAAGGTCTCCCGCAGGGCGTCGATTTTTTCGCCCGTCGTCTGGTCGTCCGCTTCGCTAGGGGTGATTTCGACTGTGATATATTTGATGGTACGGTGGGCATCCTGTTTATACCTGTTTTTCTCTTTGTTATAGGCGGCGGAGATTTCTTCGTCGGATATGGTGATGTCACCGTCGGATACGCTCGTATAGGGTTGCAAAGCATAGTCGAACGCCACCGTCGTGTTTCCGTTCTCGTAGGAGGCCTGCAAATCGTATTTGTTGGGGGCCATGGTCTTGAGCAACAGGTTCAGATACTTGTCGGAGATGCGTTGTTTCTTCACTTCTTGCTCGATATCCAGCCATTTGGTGCGGTAGTCCATAATCTGCTCAACGGCATTTTCGGGATATTGGGAAAGGTCGTCGCTGAAGATAACCTGGAGGAAGTTCAACAGTTCGGCTTTGCTGGAGAACATCTGTTGGATTTGCGGAGCGATATGGTCGCCCTGTAACATATCGGCCATCTCCTCTTTGGAAATCTCTATCCCTACCGCAGCTGCAGCGTCACTGATGACCATCTCCTGCACGAGTTGGTCGAAAACATCCTTATTGATACGGGCCGAGTAGCCTTCGGGAAGCGACATGCCGTATTGCTGGCGGAACATGTTCTGCAGCTCTTCCGTACGGCGGTTCACCAATTCCGAAAATTCCAACGTCGTTACCTTTTTGCCGTTTACCACAACGACTTTATCTTGTGCCATTCTGAAAAAGGCTTGTCCCGAATTGATGAAGTCACCAATGATAAACGCAAGCAAAGCGATACCGATGATGAACACCAAGAATCCCGCTTTATTCCTAATTTTCTGTAAAGTAGCCATTTATATGTTTTGTTTTTAAGTTTCCGTTATGAAGAACGTTTCTCGCATTGAAGTGCACGAAG
>JAJQIP010000095.1 GCA_021199145.1 Porphyromonadaceae bacterium
TGAAGAAAGATACGCTGACCCGTCTCTTGTGGAGCATGATTCCCGAGACGAAAGCCTTCTGTCCCAGAGGATTGGGCATTATTCCCTATCGGGTTCCCGGTTCGGTGGAGTTGGCCGATGCCACGATTCAGGAGTTGGACGACTACGATGTAGTGATGTGGGAGAAACACGGCGTGTTCGCTGTCGGTGAGGATGTCATGGATGCCTTTGACCAGGTGGATGTGCTCGATAAGTCGGCCCAGATTTATATCAACGCCAAGTGCATGGGCTTTGAACCGGATGGTATGTCCGATGCGCAGATGCGGGAGATGAGCGAAATCTTCCATCTGCCGAAGTAAACCGTAAAATAGAATGAAAAAACAGAAACCATGAAAAAAGAAATTATTTTGTCGTGTATGCTCTCTGCCGCACTTCCTTTTTTCGCCTCCTGTAAAGGGACGAACGGAGCGGCCGAGGAGGGCGACTTCTCTTCCCAGGCGGCCTGGAAACAGGCGGCTGCGTTGGAGAGTTCCATTCAGACCACCGCTTTTCCCCAACGGACCTATCTCATCACCGATTTCGGGGCGCAACCCGATATGCCTGAGGCTCCTTGTCACGATGCCATCAATCTGGCCATCGTCACCTGCAGTCAGCAGGGCGGGGGAACGGTCATCGTCCCGGCCGGAACCTTCTATACGGGTCCCCTTACGCTGAAAAGCAACGTGAACCTCTGTCTCGAAGATTCCGCTTCGGTGCTCAAGTTCGTCACCGACCCCGAGCTTTATCTGCCGGCGGTACTCACCCGTTGGGAGGGAATCGACTGCTACAATATGCACCCCCTCATCTACGCCTATGGGGAGACCAATATCGCCATTACTGGTAAGGGTATTATCGACGGTCAAGGCTCTATGGAGTACTGGTGGCCGATGTGCGGTGCTAAGAAATATGGTTGGGAAGAGGGCATGATAGGGCAGAACTGCGGCGGTCGGGCCAAACTGTTGGCCTGGGGCGAGAGCGGCGAGCCTATCTACAAACGGGTGCTCTCTGTGGAAGACGGCATGCGTCCCCAACTGGTTAACCTCTACCGGTGCGACCGAGTGTTGATTGAGGGGGTCTCTATGTTGAACTCTCCCTTCTGGACGTTGCATCCTCTCTTCTGCACCAACCTTATCGTGCGGGGGGCCCGTTTCGTCAACAAGGGCCCGAACGGCGACGGCTGCGACCCGGAGTCGTGCAACGGCGTGATTATCGAGAACTGCCTCTTCCAGACGGGCGACGACTGTATCGCCATCAAGAGCGGCCGCAACCGTGACGGACGCATGTGGAACGAGCCGAGCCAGAACATCATTGTCCGAGGTTGCAAAATGCTCGACGGACACGGTGGGGTGGTCATCGGCAGTGAAATATCGGGCGGCTACCGCAATCTCTATGTCGAAAACTGTGAAATGGACAGTCCCAACCTCGACCGTGTCATCCGCATCAAGACCAGCAATTGCCGAGGCGGAACGATTGAGAACGTATTTGTACGCAACATCACCGTGGGTCAGTGCCGGGAAGCGGTGCTCCGCATCAACCTCCAGTACGAGCCGGGCGAAATCTGCGACCGCAGCTTCCCGCCTACGGTACGGAATGTCCTCTGTGAGAACATCACCTGCGAGGGAGCCGACAGGGGAGTCTATTTTGTCGGGCTGGAAGGGTCGGACAACGTCTATAACATCGAAGTCGACAACTGCACCTTCAACAATGTACGGCGGGGAGAGAAAGATGTCCAAAAGGGATTGCTGATTCAGGGCGGTGTCAAGGATGTCCGTTTCAACAACCTGCAAATCAACGGGGAGGTAGTGGAATCCCCGGTCCTCTGATAGAAACTGTTCCGGACTCAAAACGGGAAGGGGGTAAATGCTCTCCCCCTTTCCCGTTTTGGGTTCAGAAAAGCAAAATAAATAGAAAAAAAGTCAAAAAGTAGAGTGCTGTGAGCGGTTATTCTCTCTACATTTGGTCAGTGAAAGTAGTGTATTCCTGGCTCGAGAGGGTACACGGAATACAGTAATGAGCGATAAGGGCGTTTTCACGCAGGCTACTGCATTGATTAATAGTCCTTAAGTTGTAATACCATGAAAAGAAATTCATCTTTATTCTGTCTGGTTTTGTCCTGCCTTTTCCTCCTCTCCTGCAGTGCGGAAGAGCAGGGAGGGATAGATAGGAAGCAGGTCGTCGACAGGAACGCTCCCCAAATCGGTGCTTTCGACGCTTTCTCCTCCCTTTCGGTAGGAAACGGAGAATTTGCCTGTACTGTCGATATAACGGGCCTGCAGAGCTATCCCGAAGCCTATACCCAAGGAGTGCCGTTGGGCACCCAGTCCCAATGGGGCTGGCACTCCTTCCCCAATCCTCAGAATTATCGTCCGGAAGAGACCCTCAAAGCCTATGACTTCGGTCGTGGGCGGGAGGAGCTGTATGCCGTGCAGTTCAATGAGCCGGGGCGGCAGCGGGAGGCGGCCGAGTATTATCGGGTGAATCCCCATCGTCTCCATTTGGGTATCGTGGGGTTGGAACTGACTCGTGCGGACGGGGAGGCGGCGAAAATCGACGAACTCACCGGAGTGGACCAGACGCTGGATTTGTGGAACGGGGAGATACGAAGCCGTTTTTTCCTCGATGAAGAGCCGGTGGAGGTGGTGACCGTCTGTGACAGCCTGAAGGATGCCGTAGCGGCTCAAGTGGTCTCCCCCCTGTTGGCCGAAGGGCAGGTAGGGGTGAAGCTCTGTTTCCCCTATCCGACGGGTGGGCATGCCGATGACGCTTGCAATTGGACCAGTCCCGAAAAACATACCACGACAATCATTTCCCAAGAGGCACAGGCGGCGACCCTCGAGCGTTGCATCGACGGCACCCGTTACTATGTGCGTCTCTGTTGGGAGGGTGCGGCGGAGTTCGCCGAAAAGGCACCCCACTATTTCGTGTTGACCCCGCAGGGGGGCGACACGTTGTCGTTTACCTGCACCTTTACACCGGTTGCTCCGGCCGAAGACTCCTTTGCGTTTGAGACGGCACTCGCCGATGCCAACGCCTATTGGAACAGCTTCTGGTCGAGAGGCGGGGTGATAGATTTCTCCCGTTGCAAAGATTCTCGAGCTCCGGAGCTGGAGCGTCGGGTCGTCCTTTCGCAATATCTGATGGCCATTCAGTGCGCCGGTTCGGTACCCCCGCAGGAGTCGGGTCTCACCTACAATACCTGGTACGGCAAGTTCCACCTCGAAATGATTTGGTGGCATGCCGTTCATTTCGCTTTGTGGGGTCGTCCCGAGCTGATGGAGCGGTGCCTCGCCTGGTATGCCGACAGCGCCTATGACAAAGCCCGTGCCATTGCCGAACGGCAAGGATTTGACGGGGTGCGGTGGATGAAGATGACCGACCCGTCGGCCATCGAAGCCCCCTCGAAAGTGGGCTCTTTCCTCATTTGGCAACAACCCCATATCATCTATATGGCCGAATTGCTCTATCGGGCCAATCCCTCTGAGGCCGTATTGGAGAAATACGGTGATCTGGTCGCCGCTACGGCCGACTTTATGTACTCCTTCGCCACCTATGACGAGATGGAGGGACGGTTCGTGCTGAAAGGAGCGATTCCCGCCCAAGAGACCCTGCGGGCCTCCGAGACGGTGAATCCGCCGTTTGAACTCTCCTACTGGTATTATGCCATGAATGTGGCCCAGCAGTGGCGGGAGCGGCAAGGGTTGCCCCGCAATCCGGGGTGGGACGAGCTGATTGACAAGCTCTCACCGTTGGCCTATCAAGACGGCCTCTATTTGGCGGCGGAGACCGCTACCGATACCTATAAGGATATCCGCTTCACCTCCGACCACATGGCGGTGTTGGGAGCCTATGGCATACTGCCCAAATCACCGTTGGTACGGGAAGATATCATGCAGAATACCCTCGACTGGGTATGGGATAACTGGAATTGGGGCAAGACCTGGGGCTGGGACTTCGCCATGACGGCGATGGATGCCGCCCGACTGGGCGACCGAGAGAAGGCCATCGGTGCCTTGCTTATGGATAAGCGCACCAATACCTAT
>JAJQIP010000195.1 GCA_021199145.1 Porphyromonadaceae bacterium
TTCCCATTTAGAGTGAATTTATCCCGTATCTTTTCCCGCCCATGAACGAAAAAAAACTTTTTATCGAGACGTATGGTTGCCAAATGAATCTGGCCGACAGCGAAGTGGTAGCCTCCATCCTGAAAATGGCCGGCTATACGTTGTGCAAAACAATTGAAGAGGCCGACCTCCTTTTGATTAATACCTGCTCCATCCGAGCTAACGCCGAACAACGGGTCTTCTCCCGCCTCCATTATTTTCAGTCTCTCCGACGTAAAAACCATCCTCTCATCATCGGCGTACTGGGATGCATGGCCGAACGGTTACGGGAAACCCTACTCAACGAATATCAAGTCGACCTGGTAGCCGGCCCCGATGCCTATCTCGACCTGCCGCACTTAGTAGCTTCGGTCGAAAAAGGGGAGAAAGCCATCAACGTGAGCCTGTCGACCACCGAGACCTACCGGCAAATCCTCCCCGTGCGGTTAGGCGGCAACTCTGTCTGCGGCTTCATCTCTATCATGCGGGGGTGCAACAACTTCTGCTCCTACTGTATTGTTCCTTACACTCGGGGACGGGAGCGGAGCCGTGACCCGCAAAGCATCCTACAGGAACTACAGGACCTCCACCGACAAGGATTCAAGGAGGCGACCCTATTGGGACAGAATGTCAACTCTTACCGGTATACCGATGCGGATGACCGTCTCATTGATTTCCCCGCCTTGCTTGCCCTGGTGGCCGAAGCCGCTCCCGACATGCGCATCCGCTTCACCACCTCCCATCCGAAGGATATGAGCGACAACACCCTGTACACCCTGGCCAGCTATCCCAACCTATGTCACCATATACACCTGCCCGTACAATCGGGCAACAACCGGATTCTCACCTTGATGAACCGCAAATATACCCGGGAAAGTTATCTTGAACGTATCGCCGCCATCCGACGTATCCTACCCGATTGCGGCATTTCGAGCGACCTCTTCGCCGGCTTCTCTTCCGAGAGCGAAGAGGAGTTTGCCGATACCCTTTCGCTGATGCGGGAAGTGGGATTTGACAGCGCTTTCCTCTTCAAATACTCCGAACGGCCCGGCACCTATGCCGCCAAACACTTGCCCGACAACATTCCCGAAGAGGTGAAAGTCAACCGACTGCAACGCATGATTGACGTGCAAAACGAACTCTCCCTCGCCAGCAACCTTCGGGACAAGGGGCATACTTTCGAAGTGCTTGTTGAAGGGTTTTCACACCGTTCCCACGAACAGTTGTGCGGCCGGACCCCTCAAAATAAAATGGTGGTATTCCCCCGTATCGAAGGGATAAAAGCGGGAGACCTCGTGCAGGTACGTATCCACGAAGTCTCATCGGCCACTCTGTTGGGAGAGGTCGTATTATAATACCTCCGCCAAGAGTTGGGAGACGGTTTTCCCCAAGAGAGGATGATATAAGTCGGGAGCTATTTCACACAACGGTTCCAAGACAAACTGGCGAAGATGCATCCGGGGATGAGGCAAAATCAACGTTGGGGTGTTCATCACCATCGCATCGACCATTAACAGGTCGATATCGATAATACGGTCGGTATAACGGCCCCCCTCCGCCTCCCGGCTACGTCCCAAGTCCTCTTCTATGCGTAAAGCGCAACGAAGCACCTCCTGTGGGGAGAAGGTCGTCTCCAAAAAAAGGGCGGCATTGAGGAAACGATGGGGGGAGGAGAAGCCCCACGGCTCAGTCTCGTACAGCGAAGACAACGCCTCAACCGTTCCCACCCGCTCGGCAAGGGCAGCGACCGCCTCCTCTATCCAACGGTGACGGTCGCCTAAATTGGAACCCAACGAAAAATAGGCCGTCGGCATGTCACAAAATCAGCATGGCATCTCCATAAGCACCGAAACGGTACCCCTCTTTCAAGGCCACCTCATAGGCCTCAAAAACCTTTTCATACCCTCCGAAAGCGGCTACCATCATGAGCATCGTCGAGTAAGGCATGTGGAAATTGCTTACCAAGCCGGTCGCCACGGTGAAATCATAGGGTGGGAAAATAAATTTGTTCGTCCACCCCTCGTAAGGTTTCAAGTGACCGTCGGTGCTCACCGTGCTCTCCATGGCCCGCATCACCGAAGTACCGATAGCACAGACCCGATGGTTCTCGTCTTTAGCCCGATTGACCTGCTCGACCACCTCCGGCCGGACAAACATCTGCTCCGAATCCATCTTGTGCTTCGTAAGGTCCTCGACATCTATCTCCCGGAAATTTCCGAGGCCCAAATGAAGGGTGAGGGCTACCGAATCGACCCCTTTTATCTCCATCCGTTTCAGCAATTCCCGACTGAAGTGAAGTCCGGCTGCCGGAGCGACAACCGCCCCTTCGTTACAGGCGAATATGGTCTGGTAACGCTCGAAATCCTCCGGTTCGGAAGGACGGTTAATGTAACGGGGAAGTGGAGGATAACCCAATTTGTAGAGGGATTCCTTGAACTCCTCGTGGGATCCGTCAAACAAGAAACGCAACGTACGGCCTCGTGAAGTCGTGTTGTCGATGACTTCGGCCACCATGGAATCGTCTTCCCCGAAATAAAGTTTGTTGCCGATGCGGATTTTCCGGGCCGGGTCGACCAGGACATCCCACAAACGGTGCTCTTCGTCCAACTCCCGCAAGAGGAAAACTTCGATTTTCGCTCCGGTCTTCTCCTTGTTCCCATACAATAAGGCAGGGAAAACCCGCGTGTCGTTGAAAACAAAAAGGTCGTGTTCATCGAAATAATCGAGAATTTCCTTAAAGAGGCGATGCTCTATCGTCCCTGTCGCCCGGTGAAGAACCATTAACCGAGACTCGTCCCGATTCGGGGCAGGATACCGGGCAATCTGCTCTTCGGTAAGTCTAAACTTGAACTGCGATAACTTCATCTCTATATTCAGATTTTAATTTTGTAACTCTTCCTCATTCTTGCACTTTTCGGAAAAACACCCCTCTGCCACTATCCGGTCGATATCTTCCACGGTCAGACAACGGTCGAGTGTCACTTCTCCCACCCGGGTACGGACCAGCCCGATAAGATGGGCCCCACAACCGAGAGCTTCTCCCAAATCCCGAGCCAATGCCCGAATATAGGTCCCTTTGCCGCATACCACCCGTAGGCGTATCGTATCGGGAGCAAAATCGAGCAGTTCAATCTCGTCAATCACCAACTCCTTGGGTTCAAGATGAACCTTCTCTCCCCTCCGGACCCGTTTATAGGCCCGACAACCATCTACTTTACAGGCGGAAAACTCCGGCGGCACCTGACTGATTGTCCCTACAAAACGGGAAAGGGCCTGTTCCACTCCCTCCCGGGTGATATGGTCGATGGGATAGACCCTGTCTATCTCCGTCTCCAAATCGTACGAAGGAGTGGTCGCTCCCAAACGGAGAGTGGCGACATACTCTTTCGTCTGGTTTTGAAAACGGGCTATCTGTTTAGTCGACTTTCCCGTGCAGAGAATCATCACCCCCGAAGCCAACGGGTCGAGTGTACCGGCATGCCCCACTTTGACCCTTTTCCCGTCCAATGCACGGGAAATGCGGCCCCGCAACCGTTTCACCAACTGGAACGAAGTCCAATGCAACGGCTTATTGAAATACAATATCTCTCCTTCTACAAAATCCATCTTTCTTGTTTCACCCTTCCCGGAAGACTCCTCCTATGCCGCCCACCAAGCATGACCAATACAGAAGGCTCCTACCAACACACAGTAGAGGGCAAACCACACTAGTTTCCCGTTCTGTACTAATCGGAGCATCCACTTGCACGCCAGGCAACCTGAGACAAAGGCGGCCAAAAAGCCCACGATGGCAGCCGAGAGTGAAAGTCCCGATTCCATCGAAGAAAAGTTCCCCTTCATCAGGTCAAGTACCGCCTCGCCCAAGATGGGAAGAATCACCATCAAAAACGAAAAACGGGCCACCCGTTCCCGCTTGTTTCCCAACATCAACCCAACGGCTATGGTCGTTCCGGAACGGGAGAGACCCGGTAAAACGGCACACGCCTGAGCCACACCGATAATCAAAGCATCGATATAGGAT
>JAJQIP010000047.1 GCA_021199145.1 Porphyromonadaceae bacterium
ATGGGGTGGGTATGCAACGAAGCCCTATAGGAGGAACCCCGACTAATCAGCAGGTCGTGCACCGAAAGGTGGGCGGGCAGCTCCGAGGTGGGTTTCACGGGATTGTCGGCAATCATCACATAACTGGCGCAATCGTCGAGAATACGGATGACCGAACCGTTCTCCATCGGCCGGCGGGCGAGGTCACGCATCCGCTTGTTGGTGCCTTTGCAGAAGAAATAGCACCCTTTGAGGTGAGGCAACACGGTGCCGATAGGAGTCACCGGACCGATGGCCTTCATTTTGCGGATGCCGTCATCGACCTTATCGGTAATGTTCACGGTGATGTTTCCACCGTTGCGCTCGGCCCAACCTTTTTGCCAGAGGTAACCGGCCACTTCGGCCACTTTTTCCACTTCCCGAGCCAAGGCCGGACGACCGTTCAATATTGATTCCATAGCGTTTTGATTTTATTCGTTCTACATCTATTTAAGCAGTTCGGGCACGAAGGTGGAGACAATCAGCACCACGATACCGGCCACCAGCACGGCGATGGTCCGGGCCGAACACCCCTTCCACTCCTTGAGCAGAATGCCCCACACATTGGAAAAGACGACATTGAGTGCCATCAATATGCAGAAAGCGAAGGTAATCAGCACGGGAGAACCGGCCAGGAAGCCTTTTCCCAAACTCAATCCGAAAAATTGGCTGTACCACAGCACACCGGCTAAGGCACAGTAGGGGATATTGTTGGCATAGAGCGACACCTTTCCGTAATCGCTCCACGTCTTGTTCTTGCTGTTCTGGTAGAAGCAGTAGACGGCGTTGGTCACAAAACCGCCCAAGGTCACCAACAGAGTGGCTGGAAGGGTTTTGAACATCTCGCCCGTCTCCTCGAAATGGAGGCTACTGCCGAACTCCAGCCCGACATTGAAACAACCGCTCATAAGACCGGCCAAGAGGGCGATGGTAATTCCTTTCGAGAAGTTGAAATCCTTCACCGCCGCTTTCTTCTCCTCCTCCGAGAGCGAAGCAGCCTTCATATTCCCGGCCACACCGATAATGGTGATACCCACCAAAGTGACAATCACCCCGATGATGACCGCTCCCGTCAACTTGGCCAGATGGCCGGCTTCGGGATAGAAGATATGCAGCATCACCGGTCCGAGGATGGTGCCCAGTCCGGCACAGGTTCCCAAGGAGATGGTCTGGCCTAACGCCACACCCAAATAGCGCATCGACAGACCGAAGGTGAGTCCGCCGATACCCCACAGACAGCCGAAGAGGATGGTCATCCCGATGTTGACGGCATTTCCGCCCGTGAAGAGTTCACAGAGGGAGTGGCCCGACGGGACGGCCAGGAGGGCTCCCAAGAAGGGGAAGACCAGCCAGGCGAAAAGCCCCTGCACAATCCAATAGGACTCCCAACTCCACGCCTTAATGCGGTTGATGGGCACGTAACAGCTTGACTGGCAGAACGCCCCGACCGCAATAATCAGTAATCCGAATACAATTTCCATATCTTTACAGATAAAAAGGGGAGAGGAGGGAAACTCCCCTCTCCCCTTTGAGTATCATTACCCTCTCTTAGAGGTGACTTCGGCTTCGTATTTCTCCACTTCGGCAATAAACGTTTCGCCTACGGGCACGTTGTTCTTGAGGCAGAACATATCCCAAACAGCGTTCCACGGAAGTGACTTCGACTCCTCGAGGAGGGCCAGCCGTTCGAAAAGCTGACCGTTAGCCTCGTAGCTCCGCAGTTGGGCCAGTGGCTCCAACAGCGCCTGGGTCATGCACTTCTGGGTAGCCCGGCTCCCTACGACATAGGCTCCGATACGGTTGATAGAGGCATCGAAGTAGTCCAATCCGATATGCACCTTATCGAGGGCGTTGCAGCGGACAATCTCCTTGCAGAGGTCGAGAGTGTCGTCGTTCATAATCGTTACATGGTCGGAATCCCACCGTACCGGACGGCTCACGTGAAGCATGATTTCGGGGGTGTAGAGCAAGAGGGAGGAGACTTTGTCGGCCACACTCTCGGTCGGATGGAAGTGACCGGTATCGAGGGTCACCATCTTGTTGTGAGTGGCTCCGTAACCGATATAGAAGTCGTTCGACCCTACCGTATAGCTCTCCAGCCCGATGCCGAATACCTTCGACTCAATGCAGTCTTTCATGTGCTTGTAGTCGATGGCGAAAATTCGGTCGAGTGAATCTTTCAGCAGTTCCCTGTAGTAGAGACGGTTTACTGTAATATCCTTGCTTCCGTCGTGAATCCAGAGGTTCATGATGCAGGGGTCGTTCTGGGCTTTTCCCATCTCTTCGGCGATGGCCCGGCAGCGGATGGTATGTTCAATCCAGAAGTCCCGGATGGACTTGTCGGGATTGGCGAGGGTAAGATTGCCCGACTTGGGGTGCGAGAAGGAGGTCGAGTTGAAATCGAGTTTCATCCCCTGCTCTTTTCCCCAAGCTATCCAGCTGGCGAAATGGGCGGGTTCCACCTGGTCGCGATCCACCACCTTGCCCTGAAAATCACCGTAAATCTCGTGAAGATTGAGGCGGTGTTTTCCAGGAATAAACGAGGCGGCCTTCAGGATATCGGCTCGGAGTTCCTCTATGTTGCGGGCCTTTCCGGGATAGTTTCCCGTAGCCTGTATTCCGCCGGAAAGCGCACCGGCCTGTACTTCAAAACCGGTCACATCGTCGGCTTGCCAGCAATGGAGAGAGAGTTGTACCTTCTGCAAAGCGTTCAGCACGGCATCGGTATCCACCCCTATGGCGGCGTAACGCTCTTTGGCGATTTCATACGCCTTGAGAACAAGATTTTCTTTCATGACAGTTATATTATAAGTGAATTATACGGTTTAAAGGTCCTCCCTATAAATGGAGAGGTAACGGGTGTAGGCCTCGGCCCATACCTCCTGATCACGAGGGGTGAATTCGGCCAACTCTACGGAGTCGGCGATAATCGCCCGCATGGCGGTGATGTCGGTGACCGCACCGGCGGCTTTGGCCTGGAGCAGGATATTGCCGATGGCCGTCCCTTCGGAGGGACCGGCCGATACGGGAACACCCACGGCGTTACAGGTATTCTGGTTGAGCAGGTTGTTGCGGGAGCCGCCGCCGATGACATGGAGCCGTTCGATAGCGAAGGGGGCCATCTTCTGCAGATAGCCGAACACCTGACGGTAGCGCAAGGGGAGACTCTCGAAAATGCAGCGGGTCAATTCACCGTACTCCTGCGGTTCCGGTTGGCCGGTCGCCCGGCAATAGCTCCGGATGGCCTCAATCATCGAAGGAGGATTGGCGAAGCAGGGAGAGTCGGGGTTAATGAGACTCCGGAAAGCCGGAGCCGCCTCAGCCGCCGCAATCAGTTCGTCGTAGGAGTAGTTGTGGCCGGCGGCCGCCCATTCCCGACGGCACTGCTCAAGCAGCCACATGCCGCAGATATTCTTGAGGAAGCGGGTCGTCCCTTCAATCCCCCCTTCGTTGGTGAAATTCTTCTCAAAACTCTCGTCATTGATAATGGCCTCTTTCACCTCGATGCCCATCAACGACCACGTACCCGAACTGAGGTAGGCGAACCGCTCGTTCCGAGCCGGTACGGCGGCTACCGCCGAGGCGGTGTCGTGACCCGCCACCGCAATGACGGGAACGGCTCCCAGCCCCGTGAGCTTCTGCACTTCGGGGGTCAGCCGTCCCACCTCCGTGCCAGGGTAGACCAACGGAGCGAAATTTCCACGGGTCAGCCCCACCTCATCGAGCAACTCCTGCTCCAGCACCTTCGTGCGGGGATTGAGCAGCTGCGACGTGGAGGCGATGGTGTACTCCGTCACCCGTTTTCCGGTGAGCATATAGCTGAGGGCATCGGGCATGAAGAGCACCTGGTCGGCCGCCTCTAAGGCCGAACAACAGTTCTGCCGCAGGGTGAAGAGCTGGAACAGGGAATTGAAGTTCATCACCTGAATGCCGGTCAGCGCATAGACCCGCTCTCGGGGGATACGGGTAAAATAGGCTTCGGGAGCCCCTACCGTATGGGGGTCACGGTAGCAGTAGGGATTGCGCAAGAGAGCGCCGTCCTTTCCTACAAAGACAAAGTCAACCCCCCAGGTATCGATTCCGATGGAGTGGATGGTTATCCCCTCTTGGGCCACTTTCTTCAGTCCTTGGACGATTTCAAGATAGAGGGCGTAAATGTCCCAATAACAGTGGCCGCCCGTCTCGATAATGGGATTGGCGAAGCGGGTGACCTCCTTCATCTCCATTTTTCCCTTGGAGAGGGTGCCCAAAATGGTCCGGCCGCTCGTTGCGCCCAAATCCACGGCAAAAAAACGCAATGTATCCATATGCATAACGGTTGTGGGAGATTTTTCTCCCGTTGTTGCGGAGACTCATCGGTTGCCCTGTGCCGCTCCGCCGCCCCTTCCGCTTTCAGGCAAAAGGGGACTATTGGACAAAGATAACAAAATCCCCCGATTAAAAAAAGCGGGGCCTGTTTTTTTCAAAAGCTCTTGGCGGTGACCGGTGTGAGCCGTACCGGCCCCAACAATCCGCTGGGAATCACCTCCCAATGGCCGTAGGTACCCGTCTTGTACCCCAGATTGTTGATATTCGCATCCTTGAAACGGCGCCAAACGATGCCTCGGCGGTCGTAGTCGGCAATACTGTTGGCCGGCAGGTTGGTCACCTCGATGTCGATACGATTGGTTCCGGGATGCAGATAGGACTTCACGTAGGTATAGAAGGGGACCGACCACAGGGTGTCGACCGCCGTCCCGTTTATCGTCACCCGAGCGCTCTCCCGTACGTCCCCCAACTCGAGCAGCCATTCGTCACAGGCTATGTCGGGCAGTTCGAAGGTCAGGGAGTAGGTGGCCGACCCTCGGTTGACAGAGGCTTCGGGTACGGGAAGGTTCGTCCAGGAGCCCAACGTGTCGATAGCGAAACTCCCCGGTATAGCCGGTTCGCTCTCGGTAAAGGCCAGCGACCAGCCCCGCTCCAGCGGAAGCGGTTCGGCCGAAGGTTCGTAGTAGGGCCACGGCTCTCCCGTCCGTTCGTCGTCGTAGACACAGACGATGGCCGACTCACCCGAACGCAGTTTCAGGTAATATTGCCACTGCCCCTCCGCATAGCGGGTCCGGGCCATGCCGCTCCGTCCCGAAACGGCATCGTAAATAGCCGCCGATTTCCCTGCCGCCGACGGGGTAATCCACCCCTCAATGCCCTGCTCCTGCAGGGAGGAGATGAAATAGAGGTGCCCACCGTCGATTTTCCGACGAATAAAGTGGGCCCCATAGCTCTTTATCGCCTCGGGAACGACACCGGTCAGGGCCAGCACTTGAGCATAATCACTGCCTGTGAGGATACGTCCCTCCCCGTAGGGAGAGACCCGCTCCGCAGTGAAACCACCGGCATCGGGCAGTGTGGCGAGTTGCGTCTGCAACGCCTCCCGACGGCTCTCCAAAGAGGCATAACCGGGGACATCCTCCGGATAGTTGTCGACAAAAATCAGCGTCGCCCCCTGCCGTGCCAACTGCAACAGCCGCTCCAGCACATCCACGGGGATGAACTTGACCGCCGGCAGAATCAGGGCCTTGTAGCGGGCTCCGCCCGAAGTGACCCACATCCCCTCCTCGCACGTCGCCGTACGGACAAAGGCATCGGAAATATAGTCGACATCGTAGCCCGAATCGGTGATTTGTTTCACCACATCGATAAAGTGCGGGGAGCGTTGGGCCATCTTGTGAATTTCAAAAGAGAGGCTCAGCGACCCCTGCTGCTCATACCAGATATCGTATAGAGGCAGATAGACGAGGAAGTCGTTGTCGGGCGCACCCGTCTGCAGGAAAGACTGGCAACGGGTAATGTAGGAGAAGAGTCCGGAGGCGTCCCGCCATATCGTATTGGTCGGCGACATGTTCACCGTCGCATAGAAGAGCCAGCCGGGCCATTCGGCCTCTCGGGGAGAGTAAGGGGTGCCGTGGAAGAAGAGGTGGTTCACACCGGCCGAGAACATCAGGTCGATATCGGGCTTGCACTGCGAAAGGGAGGTGCGAAAATGCTCGGTGAGCCAGGTCAGGGTCTCCGACGAGACATACTGTTTGCCCGAAATATGGGCCCCCGAAGAGGCGTATTTCAACATGGAAAAGTCGGAGTCGTTCTCCTTCTGCACCGAATCCCGACGTAACCCCTCAATGTTGAAGTCGGTAATGCCGAATCCTTCACATTCAGGGATATCGACCGTCGCATAGAGGTCAATGAGGTTTCCGGGCGAACCGTGTGCCTGGTTGCGGGTGATACTGCCGTGACTGTGCGCCCAGGCGGTCCACTGACGGGTAAAGCACTCTTCGAGTAGGTCGGCGATGGTCTCTCGGTAGTCCGAGACGAGACGGGCTCGGGCATCCCCTTTTTCTCCTGTAAATTCGAGCAGGTGCTCTTCCAACTTATACCCCCGACGACGGGCAAACTCCTCAAAGAAGTTGGGGGTCCAGTCCGCTCCGTACACCTCGTAAGAGTCGTTGAAGAAGGTCTCCGGCGAAGGGGCCTCGGAAGCCGCAAAAGCTTTGTCAAAGCGGGAGAGATAGTGAGCGACCGCCTTTGCGGAGAAGTGGTCCATGACATAGCCCTCTCCCCCAGGTGCCGCCCGCTTCACCTTCTGCAACGTCTTTCCGCAGAAGGCGGCGACCAACGTCCACTCCTTCCCCTTGGGGGCTTTCCAATCCAGTTTTCCCGTAGCCGAATCGACACGGGCGGTCAGGTCGACTATCTTGTCGCCCGGCCCATAGGCCATCAGGCGGGAGAGTACGGCGACCGGCTGTTGCTTCTTGTCGTTCACCTGTATCGGTTCGGAGAGGCGGCTGCCCCCCGCAAGAGTATACCGCTGAAAAATCACTTTGCTGGCCGCTTCGTCGAGAGTGACCTCCGGGCCGCCGAAGGGCCACCCCGTACCGGTGTTCATGTCGATATTCAGTCCCAACCGTTCGCCCTCCTCACAGACAAAGGAGTAGAGCTGCATCCAACGGGAAGAGAGGAAATCGACATCGTTGGCCTCGTTGTTTTTCACCCCGTATATGGGGGTGATTTCGAGCGTACCCAATCCGGTACGGGCATAATCGGTCATATTGGCCGTAAGGTTGGCCGAGTCGACCGCACTGCCGAGCCACCACCAGCGGCTCCCCGGCTTCGCCACCGTCGTGGCTTCGGGCCACGACGGGACTTGGGCCAACGCACTGCCGGCTCCGCCTATCAACAACCCGCCGCACACCAGACGGGCAATCACTTTTCGCATCAACACGCTCTTTTTCATGGAGATATAAGGTATTATTCTGTTTTTCGAAAATCAAAACCAAGGTCGAGATGAATCCCTTCGTCACCCGACTTGATACGGATGCTCCCAGGCTGACTCTTCGGCCCGTGCTGGGAAAGGGGTTTGAAATCCCGTATGGCCGGAATCTCCAACAAGAAAGAGATATCGCCCGCCGGGAACTCTGGCATGGTGAGGGTCGCCCCCTCTCGGTCGTGCGGTTCTTCGGGGGTAAGCATCCGCAGATAGATACCGTCGCTCAATCCATATACCGTAAAGTCACTCTCCCGATTCTCCACTGTCGCCCAATAGAGCAGGGAATGATATCCCTTGAATTCGGGATAGAGGAGAGCATCGAAACTCTCGCCCGTGATGGTGTTGTTGTAGGCCTTCTCCCACAACCCCAGATTCGCTCCCCGCAAACGGTTTTTCCACACCCGATAGGGGCCTCCGCCCAACCAGCGCATACCCGTCACCTGCGCTTCGGGATAGCTGAAGGTAAGGCCCAATTGGGAGATATTGTCGTACGAAGCGGCATCGTCAAGCCCTCCGCCCAAGCGGGAGCGGTTGAGCAGCAAGGCCTTCATGGTCATCCGCCCGTCGGGAGCGAGCCGCCACACAATCGAATCAATCTGACCGTCATAGCTGACGGCGAAAACAGCCGTGTCGCCCGCCATCCGCACCTGCGTGCGCCGTACTTTGGCCACCATCCCCACCGGAGCCGGCCCCCCTCCGAACGAGAGGGGTTCGCCGCCGCTCACGAGGCGGGAGATATAGCCCGTCGACCGGTCGAAGGTAATCTCAACCCCTGCGGCGGCGAGGGTAACAGAGGCCTCCTCTTCGGTATACCGAGCCGGAGATACGGCGGAGGAGGTCTCCGCATGTCGGGCCCAATAATCTTTTACATAGCCGATGCTCCACGTCCGAGTACACATCGGCCGCCCGTCGGGATGATAGGCTGTGATTTCCAACAGATCGGCCGCAAAGAAGTCGTCCGGCAAAGCGAAGGAGGCGTACCCCTCTTCCCCCGGGGCCAGCGGCGGAAGTTCCACAACGCCCGACCCCACTTCGGTCTGAATCCCCTTTCCGGTCATCGAAGGGGGTTCTATCTTATATAAGGTATAGCTCATCCGACAACGGTCGAGGGAGGTATAGAGATACCGGTTCGACACCCTGAAACGGCCGTTGAACGAAGGGGTGATGAAAAATTTCTCCACCTGAATCGGGGCCCAGATATCCCGCACCGTATAGTAGCTTCCCTCCTTCTCTCGATAGGGGCCCAAAATTCCGTCGGGGGCGTTGAAGCCGTCCGAATCGAGACGGTCGCCTTGGTCGACCCGTTTCACCGCCTCATCGCAGAAGGCCCACATGAAGCCTCCCACAAAGAGGGGATGAGAGGTATAGTTGTCCCAGAAATCCTCCAACCCCGCTCCATGGCCCTGGTCATACTGACCGTGCATGAACTCGGTCGGCATGAAGAGCTTGTAGCCGTAGGTAAAGCGGGCGATACCGGTCAAATAGGCGGGATAGTGATGGGTGTCGAGGTCGTCGAAGTCGGCCCAGGGGGGAATGACATGCCGGCCTTGCGGGTCGTACCGAGCGAAGAGAGGGTCGAGCGCCTTGTTCCATCCCCCTTCGTTACCGTTGCTCCAAAGGATAACGCAGGGATGGTTCACATCCCGGCTCACCATCTCGGCCAACAGTTTCGTCCCCACCTGGGTATCGTAACTGTTTTGCCACCCCGCCAACTCATCGACATAAAAGAGGCCCAACGAGTCGCAGACATCGAGGAAGTGGTCATCGGGCGGATAGTGACTCCGCACCGCATTCATATTCATCTCCTGAATAAGCTTCACATCGGCGATACTGATTGCCTTGTTGGTCGTACGCCCTCCGTCGGGCCAGAACGAATGGCGGTTGATGCCCTTAAGCACCACCTTCACCCCATTGACGTACAGCCCGTCTTGGGGACGGAAATCAACCGTACGGAAACCGATACGCTGCCGATAGGTATGCCGTACCGTACCGTCCGCCCCGCAAAGGTCGACCGAGAGCAGGTAAAGGTTCGGCTCTTCAGGATTCCACGCCTGCACGCCTTCCCATTTTCCCGAGAGGGAGGCCACCGTATCACCGGCGGCGACCGCTCCTTGCAAGCGACCCTGCACCGTTTCACCCGTCGCCACGGAAGTCAGCGTAGCTTCAAGACGACATGCCTCCTCTACCCCCGAAAGGTAGAGTTGAAGGTCGATGGAACCGTCGGCCCGTGCATCCGCCGCCAACCGATTGATGTGACATACCGGCCGTATTTCGAGATAGACCGGTCGGTAAATACCACCGAAAAGCCACCAGTCGGCCTTACGTTCGGCAGCGTTCACCGATTTGTTGGCCGACTGTTTCCAGACGGTCACCTCAAGCTTGTTCTTCTTCGTGAAGGAGACAAAAGGGGTAATATCGTACGAAAAGCGGTAGAAACCTCCTTGGTGTTTCTCACCGACCACCTCGCCGTTGACCCGCACTTCGGCATCGGTCATCACCCCCTCAAAGACCAACTCAACCTGCTGCCCTGCACAGGCGGCCGGCAAAGAGAAGTTCCGGCGATAGATACCCTGCTCCTGACTCGGATTTTTCTGTTGGGGAACCCGACCCGAATAGCGGTCCTTGTCCTTGTACCACCGGCCGTAGGTGTACTCCCCGAAGCCCTGCAACTCCCATTGCGAAGGAACCTCAATCTGTTTCCAACGGCCGCTGTTACGCCCTTCAGTACAGTAAAAGTCCCAAGGCACCGTCTCTCCGAAGCCGGTACCCGACAGGTAGATTCTCCGGCTCTCTTGGGCGACGGCAGGGAGGGTAAGCCCCCCCAAAAGCAACAGCAAAAGGGGAAAAAGGAGACGCTTTTCCATACGAAAAAAAGAATTAAAAAAGATACCGGTATACTCCCGGTATCTTTTTCTATATAAGGAATAAGAAGGTTAGTACTTCATGAGACGGGCCGTGTTCACTACACCGCCGACCTCTACCCGACAGGTATAGACTCCCGAGGAGAGACCTTCCAGGCCATCCACATAGAGGATACCGCCCGAAACCGACAAGGTGTTGCCGTAAACGAGCACTCCGGAGAGGCTGTAAATCTCGACTTTGGCGGTTCCATCTGCCGACGGAAGGGTCAAGGTGAAGTTATCCCGCACAGGATTCGGATAGATGGACACACCGGAGGCTGTGGCCGAGATGCTCCGGAAGCCGGATGTCAACCCCTTCTCGTATTTGGATTTCACCTCTTCCGCCGTCAAGGCATCGGAATAGAGGGAGAACTCATCGATAAGACCGATGAACGGGGAATCGAAGAGCACATTGTCGTTTCCGATAGCCAACGCCTCCTCGCCTTCAATTCCACCCGTATTGTCGGTACCGCTTACCTTCAACTCACCGTCGATATAGAGCAGCAACTGGAGGTTCTCCACGTCACGAACCGCTACGACATGATGCCAGTTCCCGTCGAAATAGGAGGTACCGGTAGTCGAGATGACCGATTTCTCAACATCGTCATCCACGGCAAAATAGAGATAGCCATTCTTGTATTCCAGACCGAACCATTGACCGGTATTGTCCGTTCCGGAGACATTCGTGTGACTTCCCTTGTGGAGGAGATAGCGGCTCTGCGAACTGCTGGCCACTGTCGAGTTGAACCACAATTCATAGGAGAAGGGACTGGTGCCGAAGACAATCTCGTCGTACGAATCGACCACCATAGCATCGGAGGTGTTCGCCGCCGAGAAGGAGATGGCTCCGTTGACGATACCGTCGGTCCAATCCGGTGTATAGTTGTCATTGGGATAGGCGTCGTTGGCCACAATCTCATCGTCGGAGGGGACATTTTCGGCTACCGAACCGGCTCCCTCGTCAAAGGAGAAGTAGAGCACCTTCGTGCGGACAGGCTCCGTACCGGTGGTGAAACTCCAGACATCCCCCACGGTTGTCCCGTAGGAGTTGGTGGCATCTACCCGCCAATAGTAGGTCGTATTCTCCTCCACGGCAATGGTGCAGGTCTTTCCCTTCGAACTCGTCAACGAATCGAGCTGTTCAGGCGAAGTGCCCAAGTAAATCGTATAGGTGGTGGTACGCCCCTCCGTCTCGTTCGAGAAACTCATCGTCACTGAGGTATATTCGGTGATATAGTCACCATTGGCAGGATAGGGGTCGGTAGAGATTTCCGGCTCTCCGGCAACCCCCTTCGTCGTGAAGGAGAGGGTGACCGAGTGCGACTCCATCTCCTCGGTATAGGTGGTGAAGCGGACTGTGTAAGAGGTTTTGGCCTCCAACCCGTTGAATACGGCCAATGTAGCGGAAACATCGAGGTTGTCAACTACCGTATAGGCATCATCTTCATCCGCCGTTTTTTTCAATTCTACCCGAATTTTCGCTCCTTCAGCCGTTTCCCGGCATTTGAAGCTGACCGTCGCACTGTCGGAACTCAAGGTCTTGGTGGCCACACTAATCGGGTATTTCAAGAAGGGAACAGGATTATCGACCAGGCTGTTGACATAGTTTTCAATCCAGAGATAACCGTTGTCGGCATACGTCACGGCATCGGAAGCGTCCGTCGGGTCAAGACCGTTCTCCGTTTCCCAATCATCGGGTATTCCGTCGTTATCGCTGTCGAGAGGTTTATCACCCGTATAGAAGTTACCCACCTTGTTGTTCAACGCCAACGCCCCCTCTTCCGAGATAAGCGCGCCTTCGAGACCATAAGTGAGCAACTCGTTGATGACATATTCGTCGACCTCATCTCGGTCGGGAACACAAGCCCCTACACTGTCGATAATCCAGGCGAGAGCCTCATCGGCCGTTTCGCTCATCGAAGGAATCTCAGACTGTACATGGCCGGAGGGAATGGTATTGTTCAACTCCTCAAAACTCGACATCGCAGTAGCCGAACTGAAGTCGTCCTCATAGGTCATATCCCGACCGTTGAGCGTTCCGTCTTTGTCTGTATCGGTCTTGTTACCCCGTTGGTAGACATAGGTCAATTCGTTACCCGAACCGACACCGTTGCCGCTACCCGACTGACCCCGGACGAAGTAGTTCCCTTCGACATCGGCATAGATGCTGCCCGCAGAGTCGCCGCCCAAGTTGTAGCCACCACCGGAACCCCAGTTGTAGACTACATTGTTGATGTATTGGTTGAGCCCCTTCACCTTGTGGTTACGGGTGTTGTTGTCGGCATAGAAGTTGCGGTAAAGGGTAACCCCCAACGTATCGCCGCTGGGTTGGCAAAGACCGCCGGCCGAGTGAGGCAGAAGCCCCTGGCTGATGATGGTCTTCTGGATGGTGATATCCCCCACACCGCCGTTTTTCCCGTCGGCATTGATGGAGAAGGTCTCATCCCGTCCCCACGATACCGAGCAGTGGTCGAAAATCATGTTCTGGCCGCTAGCGGTCCCCGCCGCATCCTTTCCGGAGGTACCGCCGCTTCCCATACGGAAACGCATATAACGGACAATCAGGTCACTACAATTCGAGAAGGTGACCCCGTCGCCATAGACTACGACACCGCTACCGGGGGCCGTCTGGCCGGCTACGGTCAGGTTTTTGGAAAAGACAATCCGACTCGATATTTTGATGATTCCCGAAACATCGAAGACGATAATCCGATTAGGCTCGCTCACGGCATCCCGGAACGACCCCGTTCCCGAATCGTTGAGGTTGGTCACATGGTAGACCGTTGGGGAACTGCTGGCACGAGCCCCCCGAGCAAAACGGCCGTATCCTTCCGCCCCCGGGAAAGCGAGCAGACCGTCATCGGCCGCTGACCCTCCCGTCAAAAGGAGGAGCCACATACAAAAGA
>JAJQIP010000196.1 GCA_021199145.1 Porphyromonadaceae bacterium
ACTTTGTACTCTCAATAAAGAGATATTATAAATACGTTGCATGGAATTTTCGGCTAAAGATATCGCTCTTTTTCTTCACGGGCACGTTATTGGTGACGAAAACGTCAAAGTCAATAATTTTTCCAAAATTGAAGAAGGAAAGCCAGGAACAATAACGTTTCTTGCCAATCCTAAATATACCCACTACATTTATACGACACAAGCAAGCATTGTTCTCGTAAACAAGGGATTTGTACCCGATGGTGACATCAAAGCGACACGGATTGAGGTAGACGATGCGTATGCATGTCTGGCACAACTGTTGAATATGGCAAATCAAGCTCGGCCAGAAAAAAAGGGAATAGAAAAAGAGGCTCATATTGAGCCGTCAGCGAAATTCTCTGATTCTGTATACATAGGAGCATTTGCCTATATCGGGGAAAACTGTATCTTGGGGAAAGGATGTAAAATCTATCCCCATGTTTACCTTGGAGAAAATGTAAAAATAGGAGACAATACGATTATTTATCCCGGTGTGAAAATTTACCATGATTGTGTTATTGGTAATCGTTGTATAATACATGCCGGAGCTGTCATCGGAGCAGATGGATTTGGATTTGCCCAACATGAGGGTACTTTTATGAAAATATCCCAAATTGGGAATGTTGTTTTGAAAGATGATGTAGAAGTTGGTGCCAACACGACCATTGACCGGGCGACCATGGGTTCAACGGTCATACACCAGGGAGTGAAACTCGACAACCTCATACAAGTAGCCCACAATGTGGAAATAGGTGAGGCCACCGTCATGGCCGCACAATGTGGCATTGCCGGGTCGACCAAGATAGGCAGCCACTGCATGATGGGAGGGCAAGTAGGTATTGCCGGACACATTACAATTGGCGACCACGTCAACCTCGGTGCCCAATCGGGTGTTCCCAATTCCGTCGAAAGCGGAAGCAATTTATTAGGGGCTCCGGCCATACCGGCCCGTAGTTTTGCCCAATCAGCGGTACTGACACGGAAATTACCAGAATTAAATCGGACCATTGGGGAACTACAAAAAGAGATAAAAAGATTAAAACAAAAATTGGGCGAATAACGCTCACCCCATAAGAGATAGCGACATGGAGATGAAACAACAAACACTGAAAAGCAGCTTTTCTTTAAAAGGAAAAGGCTTGCACACGGGTCTCGACATAGAAATAACCTTTTTACCCGCGCCAGAAAATTATGGTTACAAAATACAGCGTACCGACCTTGAGGGGCAACCTATCATTGATGCCATAGCCGAAAATGTTACCACCACACAACGGGGTACCGTTTTGGGAAAAAATGATGTCACGGTCAGCACCATAGAGCATGCCATGGCTTCCCTTTACGCTTTGGGTATTGACAACTGTCTGATACAGGTCAACGCTCCCGAATTTCCTATTCTTGACGGAAGTGCCAAAATCTATACTGAAAATATCTTGAAAGCGGGTATTGAGGAACAGACGGCTGAAAAAAATTTTTATGAGATTCGTAGCAAAGTCGAAATCAAGGATGAAAATAGTGGCGCATCAATCATTGCATTACCGGATGACCATTTCAACGTAAGCGTCATGGTTCTTTTCGACTCTCCTATCCTTAACTATCAATATGCGAATCTTGATGATTTAAAGGATTTTCCCAAGGAGATTGCAGCTTCACGTACATTTGTATTTGTACGTGAAATCGAGCAACTATTGAAAAACAATCTCATCAAGGGGGGAGACCTCGACAATGCCATTGTTATCTATGATAATAAATTAGGACAAGCGGAATATGATCACATCGCTGATTTGGTAGGTGTGTCCCATAAAAATGCAAACGAATTGGGCTACATCAACAATCGTCCCCTTTCCTTTAATAATGAACCAGCTCGCCATAAGTTACTCGATATTCTCGGCGACATGGCACTCATAGGTAAACCCATCAAAGGTCGTATCATCGCCACTCGTCCAGGACATAAAATCAACAACATCTTTGCCCGCACCATACGTAAAGCGGCAAAGAGGCAGGAAATACAAGTTCCACTCTATGATCCTAATAAAGAGCCTGTCATGGATGTAAACCGCATCAAGCAGTTACTTCCTCACCGTTACCCGATGTTGTTGGTGGATAAAGTCATCGAGATGGGTAAGAATCATATTGTCGGTGTCAAAAATTTCACTAGCAATGAACCTTTCTTTCAGGGGCATTTTCCCCAAGAGCCTGTGGTGCCAGGGGTCTTGCTCATCGAGGCAATCGCACAAACTGGCGGCATGCTTACCCTTAATGCGGTGGACGATCCGACCAAATACTCGACCTATTTCTTAAAAATAGACAATGTAAAATTCCGCCACAAAGTCGTGCCTGGTGATACCGCTATCTTTCACGTCTCATTCATGACGGAAATGCGTCGAGGTTGCGCCTACATGAAAGGGTATGTATTTGTAGGGGATAAAATCACGACCGAAGCCGAATTCATGGCACAAATAATAAGAGATAAATAACTTCATCTTTATTCTTTCATGCACATGCAGCATCCGTTATCATATGTAAGCCCCGAAGCTAAAATTGGGGAAAACGTAGAAGTAGGACCTTTTGTTACGATTGACAAAAATGTCATCATTGGTGAAGGTACCCGTATCATGTCCCATGCGACTATCCTTGAAGGAGCACGCATTGGTAAAAATTGCACAATCTTTCCAGGAGCGGTTATCTCCGCTATTCCCCAAGACCTTAAGTTCCGGGGAGAAGATACAACAGCTGAAATAGGTGACAATACCACCGTACGCGAATATGCGACAGTAAACCGGGGTACAGTATCGAAAGGAAGGACAATCATCGGGAAAAATTGTCTGATTATGGCTTATGTACATATTGCCCACGATTGTGTACTCGGCAATAATATTATCATTTCCAATGCCTCTCAAATTGCAGGAGAAGTCATCATTGACGATTTTGCCATCCTTAGCGGCGGAGTTTTGTGCCACCAGTTCACCCATATCGGCAGTCATGTAATGATACAAGGCGGGTCACAAATCAACAAAGATATTCCGCCCTTTATCAAGATAGGCCATACCCCTATCGCTTTTGCCGGTATCAATACCATTGGGCTACGCCGTCGTAATTTTAGTGATGAGACCATTTCCCTCATACAAGAGGCATATCGGTGCATTTATATGGCAGGCATGAATACGACAGAAGCACTTAACTATATTGAAGAAAATCTGCCTGCAACTCCCGAACGGAATGAAATCGTGCAATTTGTCCGCAATTCCGAACGCGGCATTGTTCGTGGGAGTAAAACTGTCAGCGAATAACTTCCAAAACCAAATAAAAGATGGTTTATAAATTTTTAATTCTTTCTGATGAAGTCGACCGCTTCTCTCGGGAAATAGAAATTGATTCCGAAGCGACATTTCTTGAATTGAATGATGCGATACTTGAGTCGGTAGGTTATACCAAAGACCAACTGACCTCATTCTTTATCTGCGAAAACAACTGGGAAAAGAAAACAGAGGTCACGCTGATGGAGATGGATACCGATTTTGATGAAGATTCATGGATTATGGGTGAAACCCGTCTAAGTGAACTTATTGAAGAAGAAAAACAACGTATGCTTTTTGTCTTCGACAATATGACCGAAAGGGCATTCTTCATCGAACTACGGGAAATCATCACCGGACGGAATTTGAAAAAAGCCGTCTGCACACGGTCTGTAGGGAAACCGCCAAAACAAATTATCGACTTTGAAGAGATGGAAAAAGGGGATAAAGGTAAAGGGAATGACCTCGGTATTGATGAAGATTTTTATGGCAACGACGATTACGACCCCTCTGAACTCGATGAAGAGGGATTTGACGACCTTGACATGAGTGACGGTGAATCGATATTCTGACAAAAATTTAATCTATAAAAAAGGAGTGCGACTAATTTTAGCGCACTCCTTTTTTTATAACATAGAGAAATCTATTTTCCTTCTTTAAATGCCTGCATAAT
>JAJQIP010000066.1 GCA_021199145.1 Porphyromonadaceae bacterium
ATGCTGAACCAGAAAACGGCATTATAATCGTTCGGTGTCACATGCTTCCGATTGGCAATGGCCGCAGTAAATCCACTCTCCTGCAACGAACTCGCAATAAGGGTAAAAATAGTGAGCATTCCCACCATACCATAGTCGGTAGGGGAAAGCAGACGGGCCAAAACAATGCCGAAGAGGAGATTCAACAACTGCTGCATGGCGTTGCTGAATCCCCCCCAAAGCAATCCTTTTGCCGTTTTTTCTTTTAATGATGATTCTTCCATAAATTCAACAGAAGAATAGAGAAGTGTCCCTCTTCTCCGCTCTATTTTGGAGTTTCTCATTCAAAGATACGCCAATTTGGAGGGAATGCCAAACGAAAGAAAGATTTTTACCGCCCGCTATGTTCTGGATGAGTAATATGAAGCCTCTGGATAATCTTTTCAGACGGACGGAGTAATTTTCTCATTTTACAGCATGCGGTTTTCACTTCCTAAGTTGCCAACATATACGATATTTTTCCTAACTTGCCATAGCTTATTCATCAGGCATATTTCGAATATAAATATATGATAATAAAATATTTATAAACACTTTCAAATACCATGAAGAAATTATTGTTTGTGGCAGTGGCTCTACTCTGCACCCTATTACCAACCGAAGCGCAAAAAAAAGTACGTGTACATACTATCGGAGACTCGACGATGGCCGATTATGCTGAAAATACCACCCGTACCCGGGGATGGGGAGAAATGTTCCAAGAATTTTTTACCGATGACGTAGAGGTTATAAATTATGCCCGAGGTGGTCGTAGCACCCGCTCGTTTATCAATGAAGGACTTTGGGACAAAGTGAAGGCTAACATTCAAAAGGGAGACTATGTGCTTATACAGTTTGCCCATAACGATGAGAAAGGAAACGGAACATACAGTGACGACGGACGGGGCACTGACCCTTGGGGACACTATAAGGCCAATTTGGAACAATATGTCGACGAAACAAGAGCGTTGGGTGGCATACCCATTTTGGTTACGCCTATCGTACGTCGTTATTTTACCAAAGAAGGGACAATCAGTCCTAAAGGATGTCATAATTTGAGTTCATCGGCAACTGATACAACTCTCGACTACGTATATGTCATGAAAAGAGTCGCTGCCGAAAAGAAAGTCCCTCTCATTGACCACACGGCACGGACAAAAGCGTTTATTGAAAATTTAGGCGAGAAAAATACGACCGACCTCATCTATGTTTCTTCGGACGGTACGCACACACAAGCTACTGGAGCGGCTCTATATGCGCAAATGGTGGCCGAAGAGATGAAACGCATGGGCATACTTAAACGGTACGTACGCCCACAAACGGCTATCGTATTGAATCCGAGAGCACTCGATTTCAATACCCTCTACGTGGGAAATAAAAGTCGGCTTTGCTTCGACTTTACCGGTCTCGCTCTTCCTGGCAAAAATGGGACAGTGACAATAACAGCACCCGAAGGAATGCTGGTAGCCGCCAATCCGGAGGCAGTTCCAATGCACCAAATAGACATCGATTACACTGATGGCAAATTATGGAACCAATGCTTCTACCTCTACTTCACCCCTACCCAGGCAAGACAGGTCAGTGACCAGGTAACCATCACTTGTGGAAAAATAAAACGCAGCATACCTGTCTATGCCGATTGCAAGGGAATAAGTAAGGAGACCCCTAAAGACATATCCGTCAAAAAGTACTCACTGAATGGACTGCAGGAGGAGGCATCGGGTATCACTATCGAAAAAGGCCAATGGCCGGACGATATTGATGAGTCGGGTAACCGCTATGTCGAGTTTTACCTCAAAGGGGTAAAAAAGAACTTTACAGTTCGACAAATCACATTTATCCTCTCCGGAGAAGTGGCTTACCGTGTCGCAGCTTCTAAAGGAGGAGATTTCTATCCTCGTACTGATTTAGGAGAAAATCAAAAAGCAGAGGCGGGAACACGGCAAATCTCCTTGCCCGTAAACATGACAATAACTCCGAATGACCGCCTGGCCATACGTTTCTTCCCGTGGAGTACCAAAACTACCGACTCTCTATATTTTAAGATTGAAGACTTTACTTTCGAAGGAATGGAAATCGAATGATTTCCATTCCTTCGAAATAGGGAAAGAATAAGTGATAAGCATTATATCGATAAACATTTGAGGAAGTTCCTTCAATTATGCTGCTTCATATCGAGCTTTATTTTCTTCAACTCCTCCAGCGCATAAATTGACGGCTCTACCCCTTCCGGGAAGGGCATTTGCGAGAAGGTCTGGAAATAGAGCAGACAAGCATCCTTCCACCATACGGCATCGTGTAATTGTATGCGTAACCGTTCCTCCACCTGCCCAAAACGTTCTGAATCGATGTAAGGTGCCACCGATTGCCAAAGCTCAATCATTTCACGGACTTCATCCACACCCTGCTGGTAAAAAAGGCACAACTCTTCCCACAACATCCTTCCCGTTACCAAGCGATATCGCCACGGTACATGGTGAAACCAAAGAAGCAATGTAATGGGACAACGATTTATGTCACTGTAAAGCGAACGCAACGGCTCAGCATATTGCGACACTGCATTACTTCCCGATGCGGTACGGTCAAATCCTACCCCTACACTGTCGGCACGGTGGTAATAGACAGGCATCCAATCCGGGCGCATGCCTTCAATATAGCCCCACGGTTCAGGTCCGTAATGATGGCCGAAAGCGAAAAGATGATGTAAACCCATGGGCATCATATAATGAACCACTGCTTCCCGTGAAAGCATCATCAGTTGGCTCAACGGCTTGACACAGCGGTCATCTGACGAAAAGGTAAGGCGTATCCACTCATCGGCTATCTGTGCCGACGACAACGTATCGCACCAGGCCAAACGGCCGAAAGCATACCAATTGGCTTGGGCAAAAGGATGTCCGCACCAATTTGTATCAAGGCCGACATTGGCCACACCTGCTATGGCGGTATAATCTTGTCCGAATAGAGTTCCATCGGTAACACGGGCTACTGTAGACCCGCTTCCGGCAACATAGGTATCACTTCGTAGACACTCCTCAAAAAGAGGGGCTAAAAAGACCAAGTGATTGGAAAAGCCCAAATACTCTTGCGTAATTTGAAACTCCGGCATCACTGCCGTATGCCGCATAGCTCCAAAAAGAGGATTGAAAGGTTCACGGGGCTGAAAATCAATTGGACCGTTTTTTACCTGTACAATCACATTCCGTCGGAACATCCCGTCAAGGGGGACAAATTCAGCATAGGCTTGTTTGGCACGGTCAACCTCGGAAGGACTATAAACGAATGCCCGCCACATCACTACCCCACCATAAGGAGAAAGGGCGTCGGCCAACATATTGGCTCCATCGGCATGGGTACGGCCATAATCCTGGGGACCGGGAACACCTTCGGAATTGGCTTTGACCAGAAAACCGCCAAAATCAGGTATTAATTGGTATATTTCCGCCACCTTCTCTTTCCACCAACGGCACACACAGGAATCAAGGGGGTCGGCTGTCGACAATCCTCCCAATATCATGGGGGATGAAAAATGGATGGAAAGATAGACACGCATACCATACGGACGCAACACATCCGCTATGCGGCGTACTTTATCCAAATGAAGACTATCAAGCACCTGTGGAGAAGCATTTACATTATTCAACACGACTCCATTAATACCTACCGAAGCATTGGCACGGGCGTAAGCCTGATAAAGGGCGGTCCGCAATGTATCTCCCTCCCACCAAATGGAACGACCGGCGTAACCCCGCTCCACAGAACCGTCAAGATTATCCCAATGGTTGAGCAACCGTAACGCATAAGAGGGCTTTTCACGTAGATTGTACCGCCCAAGCATTTTCCCTGCAGCATAGTCACGCACTACCCGATAAACGCCATAAAGTACGGCCCTGTCGCTCCCTCCCGCAACAACCAACGTAGTACCGACCATACGGACAAGAAACTCCTCTTCCGCCAATGTCTGTAACTCATTCGTCGGAATATACTGATATAACCGTTCATCTCCTACTGTTCCTATAACGCTATTTTCAAGAGGTATAATAGCCAGTTCCGACCGAGCTATCTCAAGGGTGGAAGCATTCAAGGCAATCTCCCCCGCAGGGGACAACCACAACCGACTGCCATCTTCAGCATACAGAGGTACAAACAGAGTCAAAAACAAAAATAAGAGAACGACTCGCATAATAAATTAATAAGTTGGGATCTATTATTTAGAACGATGGAGATATCTTCACTTCAAAAGGCGAGACCGGTATGCCCTCCTTATTGTACAGATAATCCCCTTGTGGATTATCCGCCCAAGCATAACGCACCCATACAGGCTGTGAGACAGGTGACTGCAACACCACTTTATCCTCATCAATACTCATGACCTTTGCCCAGACAAAACGGCTGTCACAGCCCGCTACGGAAAAACTATGTATCTCATTACCTGCAGCAAGCGTTGATTTCCCTGTATTGAATTGCAAAATCAAAGCATCACCTTGAGAGATTGCCGTCTCTATCTGTGGAGAGAATGATTCATCGTCGCCATAAGAGAGACGGAACAATTCTCGGGCAACACGGTCTGCCACAATTTTTTTATCAAGAGGATGAATGTCATTCCATTCTCCTGTATCAATAGTTACCGCCAATCCCACTTTGGGAAGAGACAATGCGGTAAGCCGCTGCACCTCCCTCAGAGAAGCCCACTCACTTTCGGAAGGATTGTCCTTCATAGGCATAAATCGGGGGAGTTGTACAATAACAAACGGCAGAACGTCTTGTCCGAACAATTGACGGCAGGAAGTAATAAACCGAGGCAACAACTCCCCATAGAGAGTAGGATTGTCGGCATTCGATTCTCCTTGATACCACACTACAGCCCGTATACCATAGCCGGAAAGGGGTGCCATCATACCATTGTACAAAGCTGTGGGTTGCCAATGGAAAAAAGTTTCACTGGGTAGAGAGGGCATGATTGCTCCTCGGTGAAAAAGCCATTCGCCTGTAAGCGATATTTCACAATCCGACTGTTCGATTTTATAGGGTTTGTCAGGTACAAACGCCGGATATCCCGTATAACTGATAAGACGTACTGCCACCACGTTATCCCCTGTTTTACGCAACAATCCGGCAGGAATCGTATATTTTCGAGGCGGATATTGATAAGAGGTTGTCCCTACAAACGCACCGTTCACAAACACGGAATCGGCATCGACCAGACAACCTAAACGCAATAAAGCCGACTGCGCCGTATCAAGGGAAGTAGCCGAGAAATGATATCTCCACCAAGTGGAGCCATTTACGGGTCGACCTGCAGCATCGCACGACCAATCAGAGGCAAAAACATTTCTCCGTTCCCAACCACTATCGGGGAATGCCACATCTGACCATCGTGTACAACCGGAATCCGTACTATTAAGGGTATTGACCCATAAACGACGACGCAACGCCTCTACCTGCTTCACTTCCCGGACATAGTCATCGTTGCGATTTATTCCTAACGTATTCGCTATGTCGGGATAGTCAAGCAACGTCTCCTCTCCCAACCACGACTCTATGGTTGACCCACCTATCGCATTATGAATAATTCCCACGGGAAGACCAGTTCGCTCATGTATTTGGCGGGCCAAAAAATATCCCACAGCCGAAAAATCCATCACCGAAACAGGAGTAAGGGCTTGCCACTGACAAGGAGGCAAATTCGGTTGTTCTCCGTGAAAACTATACGCAAGGGGAATGTGCAACAAATGGATAACATCGTTTTCATAACTATCCACCTCTTTGGAATAACGGTCCATGACCCGTGAGACAGGCAATTCCATATTAGATTGTCCTGTACACAAAATCACATCACCGACCCACACATCGGTGAGCGTGGTATCATTGATACACATTTCATAAGGGCCACCGGGTTTCTGGGCAGGTAAGGTTACCTGCCAACGCCCATCGGAATCTGACGTGGTATGATATCGCTTTCCTCTAAATACAAGGGTTATCTTCTCTCTGGCATCACTCCATCCCCACACGGAGAGAGGCTGTTCCCGCTGCAATACCATACCCGATGAGAACAGGTATGGCAATCGTATTTGGGCCTCCGATGTAGGCATACCGACATATCGGCATAAAATAAGAGAGAATAAAAGAAAAATGAATTTTTTCATAGTGACAAGCTATCGAGAATATATTATTCCCCTTTTCCTTATAAAAATCAGACCGAGGTTCTCTTCAAGCATCATCCTCGGAATCCACGTCACGGAAGGCATCGTCACGTACAGAATACATTTCACTATACTCTTTCCATTCCGGGTCTTTCTCCGTATAAATCTTAATGGGCAACTGCTCAAAGGGAGTTAAAGCCTCATTAAGGCGTTCTCCGAAAGTCGGGACATGACGAGTATAAAAAATCCAAGTTCGCATTCCATCACCCGTATATATCCCCGTGAGTATCGCAAGTTTATCTTTTTCCATCACCTGTTGCAAAGCCTCTTGGGGTTTCTCCATACGACAAGCCTCTTCTTCTGTTGGCATGCCGTTATTTCCAGGAGCATACTCCCATGTGATTTCTACCCGATTGGCTAATTTGCCCGAGGCTCGGAATGCCTCCACTTTATCACGGCCACAAACAATTATCATCGCACCGCTATCACTCTCCGTTATAGCAGTGAACCAATGGTTCGTCAATCTCATATACTGTCAGCTATCTTAAAATTTTTATTCTCCCAACTCAGAGAGGGCGGCAATGGCATCCGCATTTCCCTCCTCCGCAGCACGGCGATACCATTTTATAGCCTCCTTATAATTTTGTTTCACCCCTTTGCCTTCATAATAACACCAACCCACACTATATTGTGCTTCAGGCAATCCCAATTCAGCAGCGGCATGCCACCATTCAAACGCCTTTTCAAAACTTTGCTCCACCCCTTTACCTTCGGCATAACAATAAGCGAGATTGTATTGCGCACCGGGGAAATTTTGATCGGCCGCCTTCCGATACCATTTGACAGCCATTTTCATATCTTGTTCCACCCCTGTACCCCGTTCATAACACAATCCGATATTGTACTGTGCAGCGGCAGAATTACGTTTTTCCGCCATTTGCCACCAACGCAGGGCCGTCTCGTAATCTTTTTCCTGATAACAAGCCCAGGCCTTGTCAAGGTACTCCTGTATCTTCTGTTTAACATACGGTGAAACATCTAATAAAAGGCGAGGAGACTCCGACACGCTCCGGTACGATAACAAAGGCAATGTTCCTACTATAGACAAGAGAGCCACACAAAAGGTTCGTACAAAAGATAACTTTCTCATAGTATATATTTTGAAGTAGATATAGCAAATATACTAAATTTTGACGGGTCTGGCAAATTCTAAAATTTTTCAGCCAAAGTACACTGTTTTTTCCTTCCCCTTTTGTCATATACTGACCAATAAAAAGCGTGGGCCTAAAAAATTTTAGGCCCACGCAAAATAGGATATGAAAATAAATTAATTGTTCTCGGGACGAAGTTTACGGACTACCGCACCCGTACGCCACATTTCGCTCTCACGCAAAGCAGCCAACTCTTCATTCAATCTTTCCCGATAATCTGGTTTACTATTGGTGTCGATAGAGCGCTGTGCCTCGTTGCCACAAACAACCTCTTTGTAAAGTTTTTCAAATACCGGTTTTACGGCATCGTGGAACGGCCCCATCCAGTCAAGAGCGCCCCGTTGTGCGGTCGTGGAACAGTTGGCATACATCCAATCCATACCTTTTTCTGCGAAAAGAGGCATCAAGGATTGAGTAAGTTCTTCTACCGTCTCATTAAAGGCTTCGGATGGTTCATGCCCATTTTCCCGCAATACTTCATATTGGGCAAGCAACAGACCTTGTATGGCCCCCATGAGGGTACCCCGTTCACCCGTCAAATCGGAATAGACTTCCCTCTTGAAAGTCGTTTCAAACAAATAACCTGAACCGACTCCAATACCAAGAGCTATGACACGTTCTTTGGCACGTCCCGTAGCATCTTGATAGACAGCATAACTCGAGTTAAGTCCACGACCTTGCAGGAACATACGACGCAGACTCGTACCCGAACCTTTGGGGGCAATCATGATAACATCAATATCAGCGGGCGGGATAATGTGAGTACGCTCTTTATAGGTTATACCAAAACCATGCGAAAAATAAAGGGCTTTACCTGCCGTCAAATAGGGTTTGATACGAGGCCAAACTTCTATTTGGCCAGCATCGGAGAGCAAAAATTGGATAATGGTAGCACGCTTGCAGGCCTCTTCAATTTCAAAAAGGGTTTCTCCAGGTACCCAACCATCGGAAACAGCTTTGTCCCAAGTCTTTCCACCTTTACGCTGACCCACAATTACATTGAATCCATTGTCTCGCAAATTCAAACTTTGGCCAGGACCTTGCACCCCATAACCAAGTACTGCGATAACCTCATTTTTGAGAATCTCTCTTGCTTTTTCCAAAGGAAATTCTTCACGGGTAACGACATTTTCGTCAACTCCGCCAAAATTAATTACTGCCATTTGTTCTGATTTTTAGTAGTATGTAACATTCAAATATCCTTTTATTGCGACAACACAACTCTATTCATCCGATTCCATAGATCCAATCAGGATTGTGCGTCACCCTTTTGCCTGTTTCGCTTGTAAATATCGAGCCTTCCGGTCGGCCAAAAACTCATTTACCCGCTCCACACAACTTTTGGTAAGAGCAACACGTCCCGAACGCACGAACTGCAAGACACACCCGAATTTTTGTAATTCATCATAGAAAGAAGTGATATCTTCCGTCATCCCATCCTTTTCCACAGCCGAATAAGTCGGATTTATCTCCACGACACGAGCGTTATAACGACGTATTAACTTCGAAATGCCTGGCTCTCGCTCAAGCACTGGAGTAGAAAGTTTATACAAAGCCACCTCGTACGAGAATATCTCTTCATCGGTAAAATAGTGGGCCTGTAACACTTCGATTTTTTTCTCAATTTGAAGTACGATTTTTTTTATAGTCTCCTCATCAATCCATACAGTTATGGTATATTTATGTACCCCTTTTATCGACGAAGCCGACACATTGAGACTTTCAATATTAATCTGTCTACGTGTGAAAACCGCCGTAATCTGATTCAACAATCCGGCAATATTTTCAGAATAGACTATAATCGTATACAGTTTCTTCTCCATGGATTCTCACACTTAACAGTCCAACAACATTTCGTTCACCGAACTACCCGGAGGAGTCATTGGCAGGACCTTCCCCTCTTCAATGACACAAGCCTCCAAAAGAAAAGCTCCCTCGGTCGAAAGCATCTCTTCAATGGCACTCGACAGTTCTTTCCTCTCAAGTACTCGACGGGCGGGTATCCCGTATGCTTCGGCAATTTTTATATAGTCAGGATTAAGCATGGGGGTAAAAGAATATCTCCCGTTGAAAAACATGGCCTGCCATTGACGCACATTTCCCAAGAAATTGTTGTTAAGCAAAATCATTTTCACAGGGGATTTCTGCTCCATAATAGTACCCAATTCTTGTAAATTCATTTGGAAACCACCATCACCCATAAAAACGCATACCGTTCGGCCACATACGGCAAAAGTAGCGCCAATGGCGGCAGGGAGACCAAAGCCCATTGTTCCTAATCCTCCCGAAGTAATAATGCTCCGGGTATGAGTATATTTGAAATACCGAGCCGCCATCATCTGGTTCTGCCCCACATCGGTGACCAAAATAGCCTCATGTCGAGTAGCTTCGCTCACGGCTCGTACTACCTCTCCCATTTTGAGAGGACCATCCGTGGGATGAATCTCCGGCTCTATAACCTTGATACTCTCTTCTTCTGCATAGGGTTTAAACGAAGCTATCCACTCTTTGTGCTTGTTCGGGAGAATCATTTCAGTAACCGAACGAAGCGTCTGCTTACAATCACCGAGCACGGTAATGTCAACTTTCACATTCTTATTCACCTCGGCCGGGTCAATGTCGAAATGAATAATTTTAGCTTGCTTAGCATAAGTCTCCAAATTTCCTGTTACCCGATCATCAAACCGCATACCTACGGCAATAAGAAGATCGCACTCATTGGTCTTCACATTCGGGGCAAGATTTCCATGCATACCGAGCATCCCCATATTCAGATAATGATCCGACGGAATGTCCGACAATCCCAAAAGAGTACAGCCAATAGGCATATCGGCTTTCTCGATAAAGGCCAACAACTCTTCTTGCGCATTACCCAGTTCTACACCATGCCCTACCAGTACCAACGGTCGTTTTGCCTTGTTGATAAGATCGGCTGCCATTATAATTGACATCGGATCAGTATCAGGAACAGGAATATAACTCCGCACAAAATCAAGCGACACAGGCTCATATTCGAATTTTTCCACTTGAGCATTTTTAGCAAAGTCAAGGACAACAGGACCCGGACGTCCGCTAGCTGCAATGTAGAAAGCGCGGGCTACGGCCCAAGGCACGTCTTCAGCCCGACGTATCTGGTAACTCCACTTTGAAATAGGTTGAGTGATACCTACCAAGTCAACCTCTTGAAAAGCATCAGAACCCAAAAATGAAGTCCCGACCTGTCCGGCAATGACCACTATCGCAGTACTGTCAATCATAGCATCGGCAATACCTGTAATGGTATTGGTAGCTCCAGGACCGCTGGTGACCAAGCATACACCCACTTTTCCAGAAGCACGGGCAAAGCCTTGGGCGGCGTGAGTAGCGCCCTGTTCATGACGGACTAAAATATGTTGCAGAATATGACGGTGGTCATAAAGTGCATCATAAACGGGCATAATCGACCCTCCCGGATAGCCAAAAAGAGTCTTTACCCCCTGATGTTCAAGGGAACGCATCAACCCTTCTGCGCCAGTTACTAACTCTTTATTATTGCTCATTACTTTCTACTTCGTTTTCGTCGAAACTTTATTCGATAACACGAGTGCCTCCCTTATCGGCAGAACTTACCATAGCGGCATATGCGCGCAAAGCCTTTGATATTTGGCGATGACGCGAATGGGGCGTAAATGCCGCTCCTCCCCGTTGTTCCTCTTCCAAACGACGATGTTGCAACTCTTCATCTGATATTTTAACCTGTATGCTACGGGCGGGAATATCTATTTCTATCATATCTCCGTCACGGACCAACCCGATATTTCCCCCTGCGGCAGCTTCTGGCGAAATATGACCGATAGAAAGTCCTGATGTACCACCGGAGAACCGCCCGTCAGTAATCAAGGCACACTCTTTCCCCAAATGACGTGATTTGATATAGGAGGTAGGATAAAGCATCTCCTGCATACCTGGCCCTCCTTTAGGACCTTCATAGATAATGACAACCACATCTCCGCTCTCCACCTTTCCACCCAGAATACCTTCGCATGCGGCTTCCTGTGACTCAAAGACCTTGGCCGGTCCCGTAAACTTCCAGATACTGGCATCGACACCCGCTGTCTTCACAACACAACCGTCAAGGGCAATATTGCCGAAGAGAACGGCCAAGCCACCATCCTTACTATAAGCATGGGCCAAGTCACGAATACAACCATTAACGCGGTCGGTATCAAAGGTCGGATATACATTCGCCTGTGTACCCATTTTATTGCTGAACACTCCTCCAGGCGCACTTGAATAGATATTTTTTGCTTCGGACGAAATAGTGGCTTTCAAAAGGCTATATCGCTCTATATCTTCACCCAATGTCGATCCATTTACCCGTTTGCATGAAGTGTCGAGCAATCCGCCTTTAGAGAGTTCACCTAAAATATTGAGAATTCCACCCGCACGGTTACACTCTTGCACCGAATATTTTTGCGTGTTGGGGGAAAGTTTGCAAAGACAAGGTACACGACGACTCAAACGGTCGATATCGGCCATTTTGAAATCTACCCCACCCTCATTGGCCACAGCCAAAAGGTGCAGTACCGTATTGGTTGAACCGCCCATGGCGATATCAAGTGTCATGGCATTGAGAAAAGCCGGACGAGTGGCAATACTACGGGGCAAGACGCTTTCATCCCCCTCTTCATAATATTTCAGGGCATTCTTCACAATAAGTCGTGCCGCATCACGGAAAAGTTCCACACGATGGATATGTGTGGCTAAAATTGTCCCGTTCCCGGGCAGAGAAAGGCCGATAGCCTCCGTAAGGCAATTCATGGAATTGGCGGTAAACATACCCGAACAACATCCACAACCTGGACAAGAGCAACGCTCTATTTCCGCAATCTCCTCATTACTTATCGAGGTATCGGCAGCCTTTACCATAGCGGTAATCAAATCGGCATTTTCGCCCTTATAAAGATGTGCTTCCATAGGCCCTCCCGAAACAAACACCGTCGGGATATTCAAGCGCATCGAGGCCATAAGCATGCCCGGTGTGATTTTGTCACAATTGCTGATGCACACCAAAGCATCCGCTTTATGGGCGTTGACCATATATTCCACACTATCGGCAATCAAATCTCTTGAAGGAAGAGAATAAAGCATGCCATCATGCCCCATGGCAATGCCATCATCAATGGCAATGGTATCAAACTCAGCAGCAAAACATCCCAGTTTCTCGATTTCCTCCTTTACAATTTGACCTATCTCATGCAAATGTACATGTCCGGGGACAAATTGGGTAAAGGAATTGGCAATGGCAATTACAGGACGACCTATCTGTTCCTCTTTCATACCATTGGCATGCCATAAGGCCCGGGCGCCAGCCATTCTTCGACCTTGAGTGCAAATCGCACTACGCAATTCGTGCTTCATATATTTTTTAATGTAAAGAGAAAACCTTTCTTCTAACTTTTTTGAAGAAAGGTTTTTCTTGTTATTTTATCTTTCTGTTTTCACATAAATATAACTGCATAACCTCTCCTCTTTCACACATGCCAACAAGACTAACTATACAAAAAATAGGCACTGTGCAAGATTTCACGAATTATAATCAGTTCTTATCGCTTTACTGAAAAGACCTGGCAAAGGTAACGCTTTTCATAGAGATTTACAATTAAAAAACTAAAAATAGTAGGGAAAGGAT
>JAJQIP010000006.1 GCA_021199145.1 Porphyromonadaceae bacterium
GACTGGCCCCCTTCAAGACCTTGGACAGGATGGAAGAAGGGGTCAACTTTACCGCCGGACTTCCCCTGATACGCACCTCACCCGCCCATGGCACGGCTTACGATATCGCAGGGCAGAACAAAGCCTCTGAAACCTCTTTCCGCCATGCCCTCTATCTTGCTATCGACGTGGCCAACAACCGAGCCCGCCATGCGGCCGATTGTGCGAACCCCTTGCGCAAACAATATTTCGACAAGAGCGGCGACAAGGAGGTACTTGACCTCAATGCCCCTCAAGATGAAGATTAAGGTCTCCCCTTCGTCCCCGAAAGGACAACGTCTAAGTTCCGAGAGCTACAAAAAACGGGGGTCCCGCTTTGCGAGACCCCCGAAACTATTTTATTTCAAACTCGATAAATACCGTTTGAAAGAGAAGAAGTCCGCCTCAAGGGGTATCGTCTGTTTCTTCCCCTGCATAAATCGTTGCAACGTCTCCGGTATCTCCACCTTATCCCCGATAATCTCCTCCACCGTACCGCAGAATTTGGCGGGATGAGCCGTCTCCAGGAAGATACCCGTTTCACCCGTTTGCAACCCCTCCGCCAAGGCCCGATAACCGCAAGTCCCGTGGGGGTCAAGCAGATAGTGATACCGATGATAGACATCGGCCAGCGTCTCCCGTATCTGGTCATCGCTGTACGCCGCACCGGCTATGTCGGCACAGATGGCACTGTGCGAACCACCATACAGTTCAACCACCCGGGCGAAGTTGCTGGGAGCCCCCACATCCATGGCATTGGCGAGGGTCTGTATCGAAGGCCGGGGTTCATACTTGCCCGTGCGGAGATATTGCAGGAAAATGTCATTGCGGTTATTGGCGGCAATGAAACGCTTCACGGGCAACCCCATCCGTTTGGCGAAAAGGCCTGCCGTGATATTGCCGAAGTTACCGCTCGGGACGCATATCACCACGTCATCCGTAATGTCCAACCGCAACAATTGCGCATAGGCATAAAAATAGTAGAACGATTGGGGAAGGAAACGAGCCACATTGATGGAGTTGGCCGAGGTCAGATTCATCGTTTTCTGCAGGTCCTTATCCATAAAGGCGCTCTTCACCAGCCGTTGGCAGTCGTCAAACGTCCCGTTGACTTCAATGGCGGTAATATTCCGTCCCAATGTGGTGAACTGCTTCTCCTGAATCTCACTCACCTTCCCCTTGGGATAAAGCACATACACCTGTATGCCCGGCACACCGAGAAAGCCGTTGGCCACGGCGCTTCCCGTGTCACCCGACGTGGCGACCAAGACCCGCATCTCCTTCCGCTTCCCCTTGTTGAAATAGGCCAGCAAGCGAGCCATGAAACGTGCCCCCACATCCTTGAAGGCCAACGTGGGGCCGTGGAAAAGTTCAAGGCTGTAGATGGCATCGTGGACCTTCACCAAAGGAGCGTCGAAACAGAGCGTGTCATAAACGATATTTTTCAGTTCGTTGGCATCGATATCCTCCCCGAAAAAGGCCTCCGCCACGATAAAGGAAATTTCCTGAAAACTCATCTCCCCCATATTGTGGAAGAAAGCGGGCGGAAGCCGCTTGATGGTTTCGGGCGTATATAACCCTTTGTCGGGTGCGAGTCCCCTACTCACCGCCTCTTCGAGGGTGGCGGAGGGAGCCTGCCTGTTCGTACTGTAATATCGCATGGTCTGTAAAGCTATAAAAATAAGGTGTTATGTTCTGTCTCTATTTTTCCGAAGTGCCAAAGGCGGCTACAAAGATAATGATTTGTTCCTAAATAGAACCCCTCTACGGACAAGGGGGTATAAAAAGCTTATAAGAGTCATTGGGGATCCGCAAAAAGGCGTTGCATGAACTCATCTCCCGAAAGGAGTCCGTAATACCCCTCCGCCACACTCTCCTCGTCATACACCTGCACCCCGTCGGGACTCTCCCCCGGTTTGTAAATCACAAACGGTATCGGGGCGTTCGTATGTGTTTTGAGGCGACATGGAGTCGGATGGTCCGGCAAAAGGGCAATCGACAACGGTTCGTCGAAAGAGTCAGCGGCTTCAAGCAACGGTCGGAGTATCCGATGGTCCAGGTATTCGACCGTTCTCTTTTTCAGTTCGGCATCCCCTTCATGGCCCGCCTCATCGCTTGCCTCCACATGGAGATAGACAAAATCGTCGGTTTTCAAGGCCTCGATAGCGGCAGCCGCCTTTCCCTCATAATTGGTGTCGTACAGTCCTGTCGCTCCCGGCACCGTGATGGAACGCAGACCCGCATACACACCGATGCCCTTGATAAGGTCGACGGCCGAAATCACCGCCCCCCTCTTGATGCCGAAACGCACGGTCAGCGGCTCCATACGGGGCTTATACCCGGGTGACCAGGGCCAGATGCTGTTGGCCATGTCTTTCCCCTCCGCCTTGCGACGGATATTTATAGGATGTGTAGGAAGAATCTCTTGCGAACGCAGTATCAACCGGTTGATAAGATAGGCCGTACCCGCCGCTTCCGGCACCAAAGGCCGCACCATCACATCTCGGAACGCCACTCCCGGCACATCATGCGGCGGCGTGCATTTCAGCCGCTTGTCCCCCTCTTTTAGTTTCAACAGGTGGCGGTACGACACACCGGGATAGAAACGAATGTCCTCGTCCCCCAATTCCTGTTGCAGGAAGTAGATTAACTCCCGTGCCTCCTCATTGGAGATGTGTCCGGCCGAATGGTTCTTTATCTTCCCATCTTCGACGCAGATAAGGTTGCACCGCATGGCGATTTCCCCGGGTAGAATCTCCACCCCCATACTGGCCGCTTCGAGCGAACCACGTCCCTCGAATACCGTAGGCAGGTCATACCCCAGAATCGACAGATTGGCAATCTCGCTTCCCGGCTCAAATCCGTCAGGCACCGTATGCAACCGTCCGCAACGGCCATGGGCAGCCAACCAGTCCATCGCCGGCGTGTCAGCGGCCTGCAAGGGGGTCCGCCCTCCCAACGACGGTATCGGTTCGTCAGCCATCCCGTCACCCAACACAATGATATGCTTCATTCTTCTCGATTATCGTATATTGGCGATTCCTATAATGTCGGCAAACACACCGGCCGCTGTAACAGGTGCCCCTGCGCCGTACCCTTTGATTATCATCGGGTAGTCGTTGTACCGGTCGGTCGTGAGGAGAATCACGTTGTTACTCCCCTCCAGTTCGTAGAAAGGATGTTCCCGCCCCACGGCCTTGAGACCGATACGGGCTTTGCCCTCCGACAACGAAGCGACAAAACGGAACCGTTTTCCCTGTGCGGCCACCTCCCTCCGGCGTTGCTCGAATTCAGCGTCGAGACGGGGTATCTTCTTCCAGAAATCCTCGAAACTCCCCTCAAAATAAGCTTCGGGTACGAACAGTTCCTTCTGCACATCAGCCTGTTCGATGCGATAGCCGGCTTCACGGGCCAATATCACCAGTTTGCGCAACACATCCTGTCCGCTCAGGTCAACTCGGGGATCTGGCTCGCTATACCCCTCCTCCTGCGCCATCCGTATGGCACGGCTCAAAGGTATCTCCTCACTCAGCACATTGAAGATGAAGTTGAGCGTTCCCGACACGACCGCCTCAATGCGCAGAATGGTATCCCCGCTGTTTATCAGACTGTTGATGGTGTTGATAATGGGTAATCCCGCCCCCACATTGGTCTCAAAGAGAAACTTCACATCCCGTTGGCGGGCCGTCTGTTTCAACAGGGCATAGTTCTCATAGTCCGACGAAGCCGCCACCTTGTTGGCCGCCACCACCGAGACATTATGGTCGAGCAACCGGTGGTATATGGAGGCGACCTCCGCACTCGCCGTGCAATCGACAAAGACGGAGTTGAAGATATTCATTTGGATAATCGACTCGCAAATCTCTGCCGGCGAACTCTTTATCGGAGAGTTGGCCAATATCTCCTCATAGTTGTCTAACGGAATCC
>JAJQIP010000037.1 GCA_021199145.1 Porphyromonadaceae bacterium
CCGAATACGAGGAGTAATCGGGAAATAAAATTCATTCTGCTCCACAATTCGAAGAACAAACACAACGTGTAGACTATACATCTTTAGGGATACCTCGACATTGAGATTCCCTTCTACAGCGTTTTTTAGCCCTCAAAAGTTTTGTGTCAAAAGAGGCGCATTAATCCCCTATATAAACTTTCTGTACCTTGCTTCCCGCTTTGACGATATAACAGCCGTCGGGGAGAGCAATCCAGGTCTCCTGCCGAATCATCCCTTGGAAGAGCAACCGCCCGCCCAGGTCATAAACCGATACCGACAAATTGTCGCCTTGAATCACAATATTCCCCTCCGCAGTGGAGACGACCGCCTCTTCACCGGAAGTATCGGTGAGAATATCCTCCACACCGTCCGACTCATACGCCACCTCCTCGATAAGATAGAACTCGCTCCAGTAGTCGGCCGCTGCATACACCTCTTTACACCCTATAGGAACGTTGAGCACACACACGCTCTTATCCACATTCTTGAAGGTGTTGCTTCCCCCTATTGTCGGGGGAACCGGATTCTCGGAGTTAATCTCCTCTAGTCCGGTACATCCGTAGAACCCAAAATTGCCGATGGTCGTCACGCTGCCAGGGAGGGTGATTTCCCGCAATGCCGTACAGCCTCGGAAAGCATACCCGCCAATCTCCGTAATTCCTTCAGGAAGATCGATTCCCGTCAATCCCTTACAGGCGTAAAACGCATAGAGACCAAGAGTCGTGACACTCTGGGGAAGTGTTACCTCGGTCAGTACCGTACAGCTTTGGAAAGCTCGGTTGCCTATGGCGGTAATCCCTTCGGGAAGGGTCACCTCCGCCAATTCCGTACAACCGGAAAAGAGTCCGGTACTAATCTCCGTGATTCCTTCAGGAATCACAATCTCCGGTAACTTCTCGCAGTTTTGGAAAGCGTACTCCCCGATGGTGGCGACACTTTCGGGGATTGTTATCTCCGTCAGCCCCGTGCAACCGGAGAAGAGATAGGCTGGAAGGGTCGTCACCGTCTTGCCAACGATGACAGTCGCGACGGCCGCACACTTATAAAACGGAGGATAGTCGGAACTACCGGCTGTCGTACAGGCGACGGCATTGAATTCGACTTCGGTCAGTCCCGTACAAGAGGCAAAGGCGTAACGACCCAGGGTGGTAACCCCCTCACCGATAGTCACCGTAGTCAATCCTGTACAGCCATAAAAAGCCCTCTCCCCCAGGGAAGTGACATTTTCGGGAACAGTTATTTCACCCAATCCCGTACAGCCGGAGAAGGCGTAGTCTCCCACGGCGGTGACACCCGTACCGAGAGTCAAGGCGGTCAAGGTGGTCATATTTTCAAAGGGAGGATAATCGCTGTCGTAACTGAGGTTTCGTCCCAGATAGAGGGTCTCGAGGGAACAACCGGAGAAGGGGGTGGGATAGGGAGAACTGGTCGCTATGCTCAAGCTCTCCTCTCCGTCCGCCAGAATCAGGTTAGTCAGTCGGGTACAGCCGTAGAAGGACATATCTCCTAAAGAGACGACACTCTCAGGCAGGGTTATCTCGGTCAATTTCGTACAGTTCCGGAAGGCAAACCGCCCTATCTCCGCAACACCGCTGCCCAAATTTATCTCGGTTAATCCCGTACAACTGCCGAAGGCCCAGTTGCCGATGGTAGTGACACTCTCCGGAAGGGTCACTTCGCTCAACTTCGTACAGTCATAAAAGAGATAGTTGCCCAAGGCGGTGATGCCCTCGTTGAGCGATATGCGGGCCAACCCCGTGCAATCGTAAAAGGTATAGTTTCCCAAAGAGGTGACACTACTGGGGAGGGTCAATTCAGTCAGACCGCTGCACTTGTAAAACGCCCAGTCGCCCAAAGAGGCTACACCGCTACCCAGCGTCACTTGGGTCAACCCCGTACAGCCGTAAAAGGCGGAACTCCCCACACGGGTAATGCTGTTGGAGAGGGTCACATCGGTCACACCGCTGCAATTCCAGAAAGCGGAATTGCCGATAGCGGTAACTGGATAGGTCACACCATCGTAGGTCACGCTTTCGGGAAGGACGATACTCCCCGAATAGGAGGCGGAAGAGGTCGAACCGTAGGTCACCACGGCCTCCTCTCCAGAGAGGTCGTAGTAGATGCCCTCCACAACAAAATCATAGGCTCGGAGAGGGAGTTGGAGAAAGACCGACAAACTCGCTACGAGGAGTAGCCGTTTCATAAGGGCAAGGTTTTAATAAACGATTCTTCGCTAATGCCTGTGTAAAGATAAGGATTTTTAAACTCTTTATCCTATTTTCCCTCTCCTATTTTGAAGTTTTCACCCCTCCGACACCATCTATAGGGACGAAATGTTTACGACATTATTGTTCGAATCCTGCTAGTGAAAATCCTAATCGAATAGTGTTTGCTAAGACTGCAATCGTAAATTGTTTGCGAAGGTGGGTATCGAATCACCCAGAAAGAAATACAACTCCTCATGGGTCTTATGGGTATGGAGGAAACCGGTCTCCGTTCCCGATTGGAAGAGTTGGAAGGAAAATATGGCCGCCATCCTGCAAGACCGAAAAAGCAAAAAGACCGTTGATATAAGCATCTTACCCAAAACAAAAACAAGAGGGACAGGTCGATTTGTCCTGTCCCTCCCATATACTTTACTTCCACTAAACTTATTCGTAGCTACTGCCGTCGAAGCAATGGGTGCAGATACGCTCTTTGGGCAGGCCGATGGCCTTCACCAGCGTTTCGAGAGAGTTGAACTTCAGTGTCGTTATCTTCAGCCGGCGACGTATCTCCTCCACCATACGCCGGTATTCGGGTGAATCGGTCTTCGTATAGGCAGCCAGGTTCTTGACGTGGTCGCCCTCAAACTCCTGGATAATCCGACGGGTAATCAATTCGAGCTCCGACTTCGAAGCCGTGAAATTGACAAAGCGGCAAGGATAGACCAACGGCGGACAACTGATGCGCATATGCACCTCTTTGGCTCCGTACCGGAAAAGGTCGCTCACATTGTCCCGCAACTGCGTACCCCGCACAATGGAGTCGTCACAGAAAACGACCCGTTTCCCCCGGATAAGCTCAGGATTGGGAATCAGCTTCATCTTGGCGACCAACTCCCGCAACTCCTGCGTGGGAGGGGTAAAACTCCGGGGCCAGGTAGGGGTGTATTTCACGATACCCCGCTTGTAGGGTATCTTTTTCCCTTCGGAATATCCCACCGCCATGCCGATACCCGAATCGGGAATGGCCGAGACAAAATCGGCCTCAACCTCATCTTTTTCCCCCATCCTGCAACCGCACTCATTCCGCACACAATCGACATTCCGCCCCTCATATTCACACACGGGATAACCGTAATAGACCCACAGGAACGAACAAATCTGCATCTTTTCGTTGGGCTTCCGCAAGGTAGTATATCCATCGGTGGTAACCAATACCACCTCACCCGGACCGATATTGTAGGCCGTCTCATAGCCGAGATTGTGAAAGCTGCACGACTCCGACGACACGGCATAACCGTCACCCCCTTTCCCTACAAGAATCGGGGTACGTCCGTATTTGTCCCGAGCGGCGAGAATCCCCTTCTCGGTAAGAAGCAGCATCGAACACGACCCCTTAATCTGCTCCTGCACCTTTTCTATCCCGTCGATATAATCCTTTCCCTCCGAAAGGATTACTCCGATTAACTCGGTCTGATTGGTGATGCCGTTGCTGTGTTCGCAGAAATGGTGCCCCCTGTCGAGCAACCCTTTCTCCAACTCCGGCAGATTGTTGACCTTGGCCACTGTGACGATGGCGAATTTTCCCAAATGGCAGTTGAAAATAATCGGCTGCGCATCGGTATCACTAATAATGCCGACTCCCGAACGACCGGAGAAAGAGGGCAAATCACCTTCGAACTTCGTCCGGAAATAGGAACTCTCTATGTTGTGTAT
>JAJQIP010000173.1 GCA_021199145.1 Porphyromonadaceae bacterium
ACTACAACATGGTAACCGTTGAAGAGGTGGAGAAGCTGATGAGCGGTGATGCTTCGGGTCGGGTTTCCCGGTAACGGAGCGTTGTATAAATAAGGAGAAGGGGCTGTGTCTTGTTGACACAGTCCCTTTTTTATTTAAGGTTCAATTAAAAATTCTCTTGCGCAAACAGGGTCCGATTAGAGACAAAACAAATAATGACTGATTATCCATCAGCACAATTCTCTGAAAAATATTCGAAAAAGGTTGTAACGATATAACCTTTTGAGTAATTTTGCTATCTTTGCATGGAAATATAAATCCGTATGAAATATCTTACTGTAAGGAAGGCACTGGCCGCATGGCAGAATTTGCAGCCGCTGTCAGAGAATGACAAAGAAAGGCTTAGCCGAAGTTTTACTGTGGACTTCAACTACAACAGTAATCATATTGAGGGTAATACATTAACTTACGGACAGACGGAAATATTGCTGCTTTTCGGTAAAGTGATTGGAGAGGCGGATGTGCGTGACGTACAGGAAATGGCTGCAAGCAACGTAGGTCTACGGATGACGACTGAAGAAGCTGCAGTGAAGGGAATGCCTTTAACACAGAATTTTATCCGGACACTGCATAAGACCCTACTGCGGGAAGATTACACGATGTATCGTAATTTGCCTGGTGGCATACAGACAAGTTACTTGATTCATGCCGGGCAGTATAAGACACGGCCTAATAGTGTCATTACACGATATGGAGACAGATTCGAGTATGCCTCACCCGAGGAGACCCCTGGACTGATGAGGGATTTGGTGGACTGGTATAATGCAGCGGAACAAGTGGGGAAACTCTCGCCTATAGAGTTGGCTGCGTTGTTTCACTATCGATATATCCGCATTCATCCCTTCGAGGATGGCAACGGTCGTATTGCCAGACTAATGGTGAATTACATCTTGACTCGCCACGACTATCCGATGATTGTTGTCCGTAGCCGCAAAAAGAGCGAATACCTGGAAGCTTTACATCAGACTGATCTCGAAGTAGGCCCTATACCCGGTGATGGTGCTCATGCAGATATTAAGGATATCCGTCCCTTTTTGAAATATTTCAATGACTTGGTAGCTACAGAAGTGTATAATGATGTGCTGTTCGTGAGTGGGAGGAATGAGAATGTGTGGTGGTATGACGGGGAACGGATTGTATTCCGCACGCCAAATTATACGAAAATATTGAACGCTATGCTAACACATCCGACCTTGACGCTTGCGGACATGAAAGAGGAAACTGACATCAGTGTGACAGCTATACAGAAGCTTTTGAATCAGTTGATATCCAAGAAGTATGTGGAACGTGGGGAGAAGGATGGGAGTTGGAGGGTGTTTGTGACACAGTAAAGAAGAGTTCAAGATTCTGTTTCAAAAAACAGTTTTTCAATTAAGGGCGAACCTCTTCCCAAGGAGAGAGGAATCGTGAAAATTTTTAGGGCAGTAATGATGACAGTTTACCCGCTATCATTACTGCCCTTTCGATAAAGTGCGATAAAACAACGCTGTTAATTTTTACGGGCGGAGGGTTATTTGCCGAGGGCAGTGAGGCTTTCTTCGAGCGATTTTATCTTACTTTCGGCATCGGCCTCTTTTTTACGTTCCGTCTCCACAACGGCGGCGGGGGCATTCTGGACAAAGCGTTCATTCCCCAGTTTGGCCCGAACCGACCGCAGGAATCCCTGGAGGTATTTTAACTCCTCTTCCATCCGTTTTCGTTCCGCTTCGAGGTCCAGCCTGTTTTCCAGAGGAACGGCATATTCGGTAGTCCCGACCAGGAATGTAGCCGCCGTGGGAGCTTTGGCAGTAACCTGCTCTATGGTGGAAAGACCCGCCAGTTTGCCGATAACGGCATCGCACCGGCTGTCGTGCGGTCCGACCACCTGCAGGGTGAGCGACTCTCGGTTAGAAATATTCTTCTGCAATCGGATGGAGCGTACCCCGGCGATAATCTCCCGAGCCTTCCCGACGGCCGTCAGCAGAGCGGTATCTACCGGTCCGGCTTCAGGAATCTGTTCAATCATAATACTCTCCCCCGCTTTTCGCTCGTAGAGGTGTTGCCACAACTCTTCGGTAATAAAAGGCATGAAGGGGTGGAGGAATTTGAGTAGCGTGTCGAAGAAGGAGAGGGTCGCCTCGTAGGTCGATGGGTCGATAGGCTGTTGGTAACCCGGTTTGACCATTTCAAGATAGCCTGAAGAGAAGTCATCCCAAAAGAGTTTGTAGACGGCCATGAGGGCCTCTGAGAGGCGGTATTTGCTGAAGAGGTCAGCCAATTCACCGTTCACTTGATTGAGCCGTGAGGTGAACCAGGCGGTAGCGATGCAGGCCGATGGAGAGGTTGCGACGGTGGAGTCGACCTGCCACCCCTTGACCAGGCGGAAGGCATTCCAGATTTTGTTGTTGAAGTTACGCCCCTGTTCGCACAAGCTTTCGTCGAAGAGGATATCATTCCCCGCCGGGGCGGAGAGCATCATCCCCATGCGCACCCCGTCGGCTCCGTATCGGTCGATGAGTTCGAGCGGGTCGGGCGAGTTGCCCAACGATTTCGACATTTTCCGTCCCAGTTTGTCCCGTACGATACCGGTGAAGTAGACATTCTTGAAGGGCATTTTCCCTTCGTATTCGTAGCCCGACATAATCATGCGGGCCACCCAGAAGAAGATGATATCGGGACCCGTCACCAGGTCGCTGGTGGGGTAGTAGTAACGAATCTCCTTGTTCCCGGGGTTGTTGATGCCGTCGAAGAGGGAAAGCGGCCAGAGCCAGGAAGAGAACCAGGTGTCGAGGCAATCCTCCTCCTGCCGCAGGTCAGTGAGGGCGAGGGAGGGGTTACCGCTCTTCTCCCGAGCCAAGGTAAGCGCCTCTTCGGGCGTTTCGGCCACCACATAGCCCCCTTCGGGGAGGAAGTAGGCCGGAATGCGGTGTCCCCACCAGAGTTGGCGGGAGATGCACCAGTCTTTGATGTTCTCCATCCAGTGGCGGTAGATATTCTTGTATTTGGACGGGTAGAAGCGGATTTCGTCATTCATCACGGCATCGAGCGAGAGGCGTACAAAGTGGTCCATCTTCAGGAACCACTGCATGGAGAGTTTCGGTTCGATGACCACATTCGTGCGTTCGGAGTAGCCCACTTTGTTGTCGTACTCCTCTACCTTTTCGAGGAGACCCGCCTTTTCGAGGTCGATGGCAATCTGCTGGCGTACGACGAAACGGTCCTGCCCTACGTAAAATTGTCCCGCTTCGCTGATAGTACCGTCGTCATTAAAGACATCAATCACGGGCAGGTGGAATTTTTCTCCCAACATGTAGTCGTTGATGTCGTGGGCGGGGGTGACCTTCAGGCAGCCTGTGCCGAAATCGATGTCGACATAGTCGTCCATGATGATGGGAACAACCCGGCCTACCAGGGGGACGATGACCCGCTTTCCCTTCAGGAAAGTGTAACGGGGGTCGTTGGGGTTGACACATACGGCGGTATCGCCCAGGATGGTTTCGGGACGGGTGGTAGCCACGATGATATAGCGGTCCGGCTCTCCCTCGATGGCGTAGCGCAGGTAATAGAGTTTGCTGTGCTCTTCCTTATAGATGACCTCCTCGTCGGAGAGGGCGGTCAGCGCCTTCGGATCCCAGTTCACCATGCGGATACCTCGGTAGATAAGTCCTTTGTTGTAGAGGTCGACAAAGACTTTGATGACGCTGCGGCTACGGGTCTCGTCGAGCGTAAAAGCGGTGCGGTCCCAGTCGCAGGAGGCCCCCAGGCGGCGGAGCTGTTTCAGGATGATGCCCCCGTGCTCATCGGTCCATGCCCAGGCGTGACGGAGAAACTCTTCCCGGGTGAGGTCACTCTTCTTAATCCCTTCGGAAGCCAATTTGTTCACCACCTTGGCTTCGGTAGCGATAGAGGCGTGG
>JAJQIP010000013.1 GCA_021199145.1 Porphyromonadaceae bacterium
CCAACGGACTTTTCTATTGCGGCCACTGGAACTTCTTCCTCGCCCAAATCTTCGTTTCGCTTGTCGTCGGTTGCGGGGCTGCAGATATGGTATTTCTCATCTTCAAAGTTATCGATCACTTCTTCGGACTTCGTGTTCCGAAACGGATTGAGGAAGAGGGGCTGGACATTTACGAACATGGTGAATCGGCTTATAACAACTAATCGTTACAGGAAAACGGGAGGGGTTTCCCTCCTGAGGAACACCTCCCGTCTCCTTCTTACAGAATCTCTCTAAACAATTATAGTAAAATGAGTACATTAAGATTTAAAGTCCTTGACGAAGCATTCAGCCACAAATCCGTTTTGCTGGATGCGGAAAAGAAACGTCCGTCAGAGTTTTTTGGCGAACATGTATTCAACCGTGAGGCAATGGCCAAGTATCTCTCCAAAACGACCTACAAAGCCATTATCGACGCCATAGACAATGGTACCGCCCTGGGACGGGAATATGCCGATGGCGTGGCCACAGGTATGAGACAGTGGGCTATGGAACAGGGCGCTACCCACTATACGCACTGGTTCCAACCCCTGACTGGAGGAACGGCCGAAAAGCACGACTCCTTCATCGAGTTCGGAAACGGCTCGGTCATTGAAGAATTTTCCGGTAAGATTCTTGTGCAGCAAGAGCCTGATGCTTCGAGTTTCCCGAGCGGGGGTATCCGCAACACTTTCGAGGCCCGTGGTTATTCGGCCTGGGACCCCTCTTCCCCCGCATTCGTCATCGGTGATACCTTGTGTATCCCAACCGTGTTCATTTCGTATACAGGTGAGGCCCTTGACTACAAGACCCCTCTGTTAAAGGCCATATCGGCCATGAGTGATGCGGCTGTGAAGGTCTGCCACTTCTTCGATGAGAAGGTGACGAAGGTATTCTCCTATCTGGGTTGGGAACAAGAGTATTTCTTGGTAGACGAGTCCCTCTTTATGGCCCGTCCCGACTTGGTATTGACCGGCCGCACCTTGATGGGGCATGACAGCGACAAGAACCAACAGCTCGAAGACCACTACTTCGCTGCAATTCCTACCCGTGTCCTTGCCTTTATGGAAGACCTTGAGCAGGCCTGTCTGAAATTGGGAATTCCCGTGAAGACCCGTCATAACGAGGTGGCCCCCAACCAGTTTGAAGTAGCTCCTATCTTTGAGGAGACGAACTTGGCCAATGACCATAACCTCCTGCTCATGTCGTTGATGGAGAAGATAGCCCGCCGCCACAATTTCCGGGTATTGTTGCACGAGAAGCCCTTTAAGGGTATCAACGGCTCGGGGAAACACAATAACTGGTCGATGGGTACGAATACCGGCGTGAATCTGCTCTCTCCGGGGAAGACGGATATGGAGAACCTCCAGTTCGTCACCTTCTTAGTGAATGTACTGATGGCCGTCTACAAACACAATGATTTGCTGAAAGCCTCCATCTGCTCGGCTACCAACGCCCACCGTCTGGGCGCCAATGAGGCACCTCCCGCTATCGTTTCGGTGTTCTTAGGCAAACAGATTACCGAAGTCCTCGACAAGCTCGAAGCCGCCACGACCGATGAGGCTATCAAGATGGATCCGAAAGCCGGTATCAAAATCGGTGTCGCCCATATTCCTGAAATCTTCCTGGATAATACCGACCGTAACCGGACCTCACCCTTCGCCTTCACGGGCAACCGTTTCGAGTTCCGTGCCGTAGGTTCGTCAGCCAACTGCGGTGCCGCCATGATTGTGCTCAACACAGCGGTAGCCGCCCAGTTGAACGAATTCTACGATGCCGTATCGAAGATGATTGCTACGGGTACACAGAAGGAGAAAGCCATATTCACCGTATTGCGTTCCTACATCAAAGAGTGCAAGGCCATTCGTTTTGACGGAAACGGATATAGCGAGGAGTGGAAAGCCGAGGCCGCCCGTCGTGGACTTGACTGTGAGACCAGTGTGCCTCTCAATTTCGACGCCTATCTGCGTCCGCAGAACGTGAAAATCTTCACCGATACCAAGGTGATGAGCCAAGTGGAATTGGAATCGCGTTGCGAAATAAAATGGGAGACCTATACCAAGAAGATTCAGATTGAAGCCCGTGTGCTCGGTGATTTGGCCATGAACCATATCGTTCCGGTCGCCTCACGGTATCAATCGATTCTGCTGGATAATGTGGCGAAATTCAACGCCCTCTTCCCGGCCGATGAAGCCAAAGTCTTAGCTGAAAAAGATGTGGAGGTCATCCGCAAGGTATCGAAACATATCTCAACGGTCATCGCAAAGGTAACGGCTATGGTTGACGCCCGTAAAGTCGCCAACAAGATTACCGAGGAGCGGGCCAAGGCCATCGCTTACCACGATACCGTGATTCCTTTGATGGACGAGATACGGTACCATATCGACAAGTTGGAACTGATTGTCGACAATGAGATGTGGCCGTTGCCGAAATACCGTGAACTGCTATTTATCCGTTAAAATAAATTCTTTTTCCAAAAACTCCTCTCGAGTAGGGGATGAAAACCTGATCCGACAAATTGAATAGGGGCATTCGTTCAATTTGTCGGACAGGTTTAAAAAACATTTCATTTTATATTATGCAACACAGTAAAAGATTAGAAGAACAAGGATTATATAGCCCCGCTTATGAGCATGACGCTTGTGGTGTGGGGTTGTTGGTAAACATACATGGCGGCAAGTCGCATCAGGTTGTCGAGAATGCCTTACAGGTGCTCGAACATATGAACCACCGTGGCGCCGAAGGGGCTGACCCCAAGACGGGCGACGGTGCGGGAATCATGGTGCAGATACCCCATGAATTCATCCTTTTGCAGGGAATCCCCGTCCCTGAGAAAGGACATTACGGAACAGGACTTGTCTTTCTGCCGAAGGATAAAGCGTCCCAGCGGGCCTTTCTGGATATTATCGAAAATGAGATACTGAATGCGGGCCTGCAACTGCTATCGACACGGGATGTGCCGGTGAATCACGAAATTCTCGGGGAAGGGTCGGCCGCCACGGAGCCGGATATCAAACAGATATTCGTCGTTTCCCCGCACGAGATTGACGAGGTGACCATGGGGCGGCAGCTTTACGTTTTACGGAAAAAAATCGAAGGCCGTGTTCTCCAGTCCACTATCGATTATAAAAAAGATTTCTATATCGTTTCGCTTTCCAATCGAAACATCGTCTATAAAGGTATGCTCACGTCGCTGCAATTGCGATATTACTACCTGGACTTAATCAATCCCTATTTCACCAGCGGTCTGGCCCTTGTCCATGCCCGTTTCAGTACGAATACTTTCCCCACCTGGAGTCTGGCACAGCCTTTCCGGCTCTTGGGACATAACGGGGAGATAAACACTATACGGGGCAACCGCAAATGGATGGAGGCCCGTGAAAGTGTCCTCATTCCTGAGGTATTGGGCGGAAACCTCGATCCGTTAAAACCCCTCGTCCAGCCGGATATGAGCGATAGCGCCTCGCTCGACAACATCATCGAGTTTTTCATGATGTCGGGCATGAGTCTGCCGCATGTATTGTCGATGATGATTCCCGAAAGTTTCAACGAGAAGAACCCGATTTCCGAGAATCTGAAAGCCTTCTATGAGTATCACAGTATCTTGATGGATCCGTGGGACGGGCCGGCCACGTTGCTCTTCTCCGACGGACGGTATGCCGGAGGAATGCTCGACCGGAACGGCTTGCGTCCCGCCCGTTACCTCATCACCCAGAACGACATGATGGTGATTGCCTCCGAAGCGGGGGTCTTGGCGTTTGACGCCGCCGATATCAAGGAGAAGGGACGTCTGCAACCCGGAAAAATATTGCTGGTAGATACCGAACAGGGCAAGATATACTATGACCATGAGTTGAAAGAGCAATTGGCCAATGCCTATCCCTACAGGGAGTGGCTCTCCAAG
>JAJQIP010000212.1 GCA_021199145.1 Porphyromonadaceae bacterium
CCCGTCTGGCTTCAGTGGCAAAAAGGGAAGGGGTCAAAATTACGAGGTCGGCCCGAGAGAGTCCGTGCAGGTTTTGGTTGCTGACACTCCCGACAAGAGTGGGAGAGGGAAATGTAGCGGAAGCATCAAAAGCCACATATTCCCGTAAGGCCGTCTCCTGGGGTACAAAGGTCAATTTCCCTTCAGATAGGTCTGCTACAATTTCTTGAGGCGCATAAGGAACAGTGACATCCCAGACGTATGGGGCCGAAGCTCCCGTCACATCGATTTCGTATTGCAGACGTTGGGTGGCTGCCGAACGATGGCGGAAAGCTACTTGCCCGTCGTAGAGACGTAATTCCCGTTCCATGTTCAGAAGAATGTAGTCGAGATAGGCGGCCGTGGCCCCGCTTCCAGAGAAGCTTATTTTCAGGACATCGGCATCATCGGCATTACGGGTGAAGGTCGTCTGTATTGTTGTCTCGACTCCACATTTATAAGTCTGTCCATCAGAGTCGAGAATCGGTGAAATGGATGAACTTGTCGTATTGCCCCCGTTGATTTGCAGGCTCACTGTGGAGGTGCTGGAAGTCGATTTGGCCAGGAACCGGACTTGTGCCGTAACGGGTGATTCCGTGATGCCGAGAATGTCGAAAGTGAAATTCTGTACGGTGGTGTACAGGAAATCCTCCCCGTAAAAATTGCGGCCCATACGTCCGGGACTTACTTTTTCAATTTCGTGTAGTACCCTGTCGTGGAATGTCGTGACCGTCAATGCAGGAGTGGTTGCACTTGAGGCGATACTCTCCGGGGATATCGGCTCTTCTTCAAGTTCGGTCAGAAAATAATAGCCGTACATCGAATAGGGATTACGGGTACGGGTGAAAAGCGTACCGCTTATCGTCCACGAAATTACGCCTTGTGCGTAAAAAATCAATTTGTTCCCTGTCCGTAAAGTGGGCACTTGGGGCAAATCATCAAGATATTCTGTCGAAAAATCTTCCGGAAGCATGGCGCCGCCATATCCGAAAACAGCGACGTGGTCAGGGTCATTGAAGCCGTATTCCTGTAGTTGGTCATATGTGAGCTGATAGAGGCCTGTCTCGTCAATTTGTATTTTTACCCATTTGCCCGAGGCGAGTACCGAGGAAGAGGCATATCGTTCCGATGCCTGTGTTTCCGCACACAGTTCCCCTGAAATGAGAGCAAGGAAAATAGATAAGATAAAATACTTCCTCATAATTCTAGACTCGATTCTTACCGGGTCGGATTACCGGACATGAAAATCGAGTAGTTGGCGGTCTCCCAAAAAACCTTGCAGACGGTTGCCGATGGCAACGGGACCAACCCCCTCGGGCGTTCCTGTAAAGAGAAGGTCGCCCATGCGCAGGGTGTAAAATTGGCTGATATACGCAATGATTTCGTCAACGGGGAAAATCATATCGGCCGTATTTCCTTGCTGCACCTTTTGTCCGTCGATACGTAGCGAAAAGTCCAACGCCTGTATGTTGCCGTCTATCTCATCGAGAGGGACAAAGTCTCCGACAACCGCCGATCCGTCAAAACCTTTCGATATTTCCCACGGAGAACCTTCGGCTCGTAGTTGCGCCTGCAAATCACGGGCGGTGAAATCGATTCCTACCGTTACGGCATCGTAGTAGCGATGAGCGAAACGGGGCGTCACATTTTTCCCCAACCGGGATATCCGTACAACCAACTCGGTTTCATACTCGATTCGTTTCGAAAAAGAGGGCAGGAAAAACGGTCTCCCGTTTTTGAGAAAAGCCGTGTCGGGTTTTAAGAAAAGAATCGGTTTCTGTGGTAATAACGTTCGATTCATCTCTTTATTGTGATTGAGGTAGTTCCACCCCACGGCGAAAATTTTCATACGGATAGGTTTTTGTCTGACTTCTTTAGACCTTATGGCCTTAGGAAAGTGTGTTACTTGGAGGTGCTATTCCGTCCTAACCGGTTGAACATCACGGCTAAATGGGCGTAAATAGAGGTGTTTTGCACCACAATCTCCGCAGGTGTCTTAATGCGGTACGGAGTAAAATTCCAAATGGCTTGTATCCCTCCGGCAATCATATCATCGCAGGCTTCCTGTGCTCGGTCCACAGGTACGGTAAGAATGCCGATGCAAGCGTCGAGTTTCTGTTGCATGGAGGGGAAATCAACCGTATCATATACCGGCTTGCCGTTGATGCAGGTACCGATAATCGCTGGGTTCACGTCAAATCCCGCAATGACGTTCATGCCGTACTGGGCAAGCCCGGTGTCTTGCAATAGGGCAGCTCCCAAACTGCCCACACCGAAAATGACCGCCTTGTGTTGTGACCCGAAACCGAGAAATTTTTCCAGTGCGTCGGCCAACGAACATACCTCATATCCTACACGGGTTTTCCCCGCAATATTTATGAATGACAAATCTTTCGCAATCTGGGAGGCATCGACATTTATCTCTTTCGATATTTGCGTCGATGAAACATATTCCACTCCCTTGTCCCGCAACAGTTTGACGTAGGCCAGGTACCAGGGTAGGCGTCGTAATGAAGGTTCGGGAAGGCTGATGGAATTTCTCGAATTTCCAATGGTCATTTGTCTCTATTTTAGGTGACAAAAATACTATTTTTTTTGTAAACTGCATATTTTGCATTAATTTTGAAAGTGTAAATCTTGCGATATAATCTCTTCGCCCACAACTCATTTGCTTTATAAACCTTATGAATAAGAACAACGATTGGAAAGAGCGTCTCAATGTCGTCTATTCAACACGCCCCGATTTTGTTTACCAGACATCGGAGGAGGAGAAGGAGGAGACGCTTCCTGCGGCCAAGCAGTCGTTGCGGATTGAGCTTGACAAGCACCGGGGTGGAAAAATCGCTACCCTCATTACCGGCTTTGTCGGTTCGGACAATGATTTGAAAGAGTTGGCCAAGCAGCTGAAAGTTCGTTGTGGTGTCGGTGGTTCGGCTCGTAATGGGGAAATACTCATACAGGGAGATATGCGCCAAAAGGTGAAGGAGATTCTTCTCAGTGAGGGGTATATCCATATTCGTATTATATAACCGATTATGCTCAACGTCTATCGTGCCTCGGCCGGTTCGGGCAAAACTTATCAGCTTACGCTCGAATATGTCAAGTTGTTGCTCTCTCCTTCGGAGCGGGAAGAGGGGCTTTCCCCAGAGGAGCGGCAACACCGTTTCCGCCGTATCCTGGCGGTGACCTTCACGAACAAGGCGACGGAGGAGATGAAGCACCGCATTATCAAGGAGTTGGATTTGTTGGCACGGGATCCGGAGAGTTCTTCTTATCTGGATAAACTCCTTGGTCAGGGAGGAATTACCTCTCGTGTGGATGAATTGCAGCGGCAGGCTTCGGATGTGCTCTATTCCTTGTTGCACGATTTTTCGAGTTTCAATATCAGTACCATTGATGGCTTTTTCCAACAGGTTACTCGCTCCTTCATGCATGAAATCGGATATATCGGCGGGTATAATATTGAGTTGGACAGCGATCTCGTTCTGACGGAGGCTGTCGATAAACTTCTTTTCGACTTGGAAAAGGGGGAGAACAAGGCCCTGTTGAAATGGTTGGTCGATTATGCCTGCCAGTTGGTGGAGGAGGAGTCGTATAAGAAGTTCCGAAGGAAAATAGATGAATTGGCGGAAGAGGTTTTAAAAGAGAAATTCAGGAGTCAGAACGAATCGTTTGAAGAAATTTTGCAAGACAAGGGTCTCCTCACCAATTTTATCCTGTCACTTACCCGAGAGAAGCAGACTTTCGAACGTAATGTCAGGACACATGCCAAGGCGGCGTTGGATCTCCTTTCCTCCAACGGCCTTTTACCCGATGATTTTAAGTTTGGAGTCAGTTCGGGAGCCATGGTACTGTATCAATGGGCCAATGGAAAGTATACTACGCAGCCTGGTTCCCGTTTCCGACAAATAGCTGAAAACGACTATACGCAATGGTATACCAAGGGGAAGCTCTCTTCCGAATCCATTGCGGCCATGAACAAGATAGAGATAGCGTTGCAGTCCATTTTTCAGGAGTTGCTGAAACTCTATGAAGACTCTTACAGCAACTACCTCTCGGCCTGCCACACCAAGAGGTACCTCTATGTATTGGGTATTGTCCACGACATTGTCGTTCATATCCGGGAGTATCAGAATGAACACGGCACGTTGCTCCTCTCCGATACCAACGACCTGTTGGGAAAAATCATCTCTTACGACGACACACCGTTCGTCTATGAGAAAATCGGAACGCAAATTGACCACTATTTCATTGATGAATTTCAAGATACCTCCCTCATGCAATGGCGGAACTTCTATCCCCTCATCAAGGAGAGTAACGACAGGGGGATGACCAATCTGTTGGTGGGTGATGTGAAGCAGAGTATCTACCGTTGGCGGAACTCTGACTGGGAGTTACTCAATGAGCGGATACCCGATTTCTTTACAAAAGAAGAGTGGCGGGAAGAGACGCTCGACACAAACTGGCGGAGTGCCCGTGAGGTGATTCGTTTCAACAAAACCTTTTTTGAGCTGGGAGCGGCCTTGTTGCAGAAGAAGTTCAACGACGGTCTTCCCCCGTCTTTGGCCGAAGATGATGGCTTGTGCCACCAAATAGAACGGGCCTATCGGAATGCGGCCCAAAAGGTCGGAAAAGAACAGGTGGCTGACGGATATGTGGAAATTGATTTTTTGGGAGGAGAAATATCGAAGGAAGGAGGGGAAATTTCTGCGAAAGAGGTTGCATTGAATCGTACTGTCAAAGCCTTGCGGGATTTGCAGGATAGGGGATTTTCCCTGCGGGATATCGCCATATTGGTTCGCAGCAAGAGCGATGGGAATATGGTTGTACAGCATCTGTTGGAAACGCAAGCCGAAGAGACGGAGGCGAAGTACCGTTACGATGTGATTTCCGATGAGGCCCTCTATATCGGAAACTCTCCTACCGTGCAACTCGTCATTGCCGTGTTGGACTATCTGAATGCTCCGCAAGATATGTTGGGACGGTTTTTTGCTCGGTATTGGACGGAGACCCTCTATCGGGGAGAATCCCCAGATAGGGCTATACCGACTCTCTGTAAACTGTTGCATACCGATTCCCCTGATGAACTTTTGACTCGAATGGAACAGTTGCGTGGACAATCTCTGTATGAATTGTGTGAAGAGCTCATCAATCTCTTCCCTATGGATAAAAGCGGGGAGGAAAATGTTTTCATACAGGCTTTCCTCGACCTCGTACTGCAATATATGGACAAGCACTCCTCCGATTTGGACTCTTTCCTTTCGTGGTGGCACGAAAAGGGGGCTACCCAGTCCCTTTCCACGCCTGAGAGTCAGGATGCCGTGCGGGTCATGACTATACACAAATCAAAGGGGTTGGAATTTAAGGTCGTTTTAATTCCCTTCTGCAATTGGGCCATTGACCATCAACCGACACATACCAATATCTTGTGGGCGAAGACTGCCAAGCCTTTTGACGCTTTGCCTGTCGTACCGGTGGCTTATAGCAAGAAGTTGGCCGATACTTCTTATGCCAGGACCTATTTTACCGAACAGATACACTCCTATATTGATAATCTGAATCTCGCTTATGTGGCTTTTACCCGGGCTTGTGAAGAGTTGTATGTTTTTGTGCCGCTGGAGAAAAAAAAGACATTTGACATTGGGTCTCTCTTGCAGGAATGTTTTGCAAAGGAGGGGGTTACAGGCGAAAAAGAGGGGAAACCTTATGCCGACCTTTGTAGTGGCTACAACTCTTCCACAGAGATTTATGCGTTGGGAATCCGGAGCAAGAACGAGCGTCTGGATAAACGGAAAGTTCCTGATTCGCCTCGTCCCTATGGCTCTGTCTTGCCTGGCGAACGGTTGCGGTTACGTTTGATGGGGCAGGATTTCTTCAGCGATGAAAATCGGCGCCATTATGGTACGGTATGTCACGCCATTCTTAGTCGTATTGTGACGGCTGAAGACGTTGTCCCGGCTTTGCGGGAGCATATACAGGCGGGGGAAATTTCGTCCGATGAGGCTCGGGAGATAGGCGAAACTTTGTGCCGGCAACTCGATGAGCCCCAAAAGAAATCGTGGTTCCAAGCGGACAATCGGGTGCTCAACGAACGGGAGATTCTCCAACCGGACCGAGGGGCGTACCGTCCTGACCGGATGGTCTTTAACGGGGAGAATCACGTGACGGTCATCGATTACAAATTCGGTCGGGAGAGGGCTTCCTATAGGGAACAGGTGGCTGGATATATGCACCTGTTGGAAGGAATGGGTTACACCTCCGAAGGGTACATTTGGTATGTCCCTACGGGAAAAGTCGTGGCTGTAACCCGATAAGAAGATTCGTTTCGAGGTCTTGTCTATCTTCCGCTTATCCGTTTGGACGGCCTAGCGGAAACTCTCCTTGTGTCGGAATTAGTCGAGCAACATGCCTTTCCGGACTTCATCAACGCTCGCTTTGTCCAGAGAGTGGAGGATAATGGCCGAAGCGAAATCGATAGCGGCGGCCGGTCCTTTGCCGGTGATGATATTGCCGTCAACTTCGACCATATGTCCAGTGATGGCGGATCCTTGTAAGAAACTCTCAAATCCGGGATAGCAGGTGGCCGTACGGTTTTTGAGAATGCCGTTTGCTCCGAGGACGGAGGGGGCTGCACAGATGGCGGCCAACGGTTTCCCGGCAGCGGCATGGGCTTTCAGGGCTTTGATTAGGGGAGCACAATGTCCTAAATTCGTAGCTCCGGGCAGTCCTCCGGGTAAGATAAGCCATTGGGCTGTGGAGAAATCAACCTTGTCAAGGGTCGTGTCAGCGGTAACGGGGATACCATGCGCTCCAGTGACAATTTTTTCGGAAACGATGGATACAGTGCGTGTTTCCAGACCGGCGCGACGCATCATGTCTACGACGGTGAGGGCTTCAAGTTCTTCAAAGCCTTCGGCCAAAAACAAATAAGATAACTTCATGGGTATATCGTTTTTTTGAGAATACAAGTATAGCGATAAATTTGGACTTTACCGGACCTACGGGCGATTTTTTGCGGAAAATGACTATCTTTGTTTTCATTCGGGGGCTGCCTGTTAGGAAATCAACGGTCGATAGAGCTGTCTGATGTTCGGATAGAGGTTGCCTCTGCAAATAGAAGGGAGGAAGCATATGAACAGTTTTGGAAATATATTTCGGCTGACCACATTTGGTGAGTCTCACGGCCGTGCCCTTGGCGGGGTCGTCGATGGAATGCCGGCGGGCATAGCGGTGGATATTGATTTTATACAGCAGGAGCTTGACCGCCGCCGTCCCGGGCAATCGCTCCTTGTTTCGCCTCGAAAGGAGGGCGATCGGGTGGAGATTCTTTCCGGCCTTTTTGAGGGTCGTTCTACCGGAACACCGATTGGTTTTGTCGTCTATAATCAAAATCAGGATTCCTCCGATTATGAGCATTTAAAGGCGTGTTATCGTCCTTCGCATGCCGATTTTACCTATGCGGTGAAATACGGTATACGTGATTATCGGGGTGGAGGGCGCTCCTCTGCCCGGGAAACGCTCTCCCGTTGTGTGGCCGGTGCCTTGGCTAAGTTGGCTTTGCGTGAATTGGGCATCGAAGTGTGCGCCTATACTTCGCAAGTGGGCCCGATTGCTTTGTCGGGCGGATATGCCGATTATGACCTCTCCCGGAGGGAAGAGAACAGCGTGCGGTGTCCCGACCCCGAGACGGCGCAGCGCATGATGGACCTTATTTCGGAGGTGAAAGCTGCCGGTGATACGATAGGCGGTGTCGTTACGGGCGTGATTCGGGGAGTCCCCGCAGGGTTGGGCGAACCGGTGTTCAACAAGCTGCATGCCGATTTGGGAGCGGCCATGTTGGGAATCAATGCCGTGAAGGGATTTGAGTACGGAATGGGCTTTGACGGCGTGCAATACCGGGGGTCACAGATGAACGATTCGTTCCGGATGGAAGGTGGGCGTGTTGTTACCGCTACCAATCATTCGGGAGGGGTACAGGGCGGCATCTCCAACGGACAGGATATCTATTTCCGGGTGGCATTCAAGCCGGTACCTACCCTGTTGCAGGAACTCTCGACGATTGATGAAAAGGGAAATCCTGTCATTGTCAAGCCCCGTGGCAGGCACGATCCGTGCGTGTTGCCCCGTGCCGTACCGGTGGTTGAAGCGATGGCCGCTATGGTCGTGTTGGACCACTATCTGATGAACAAAACAAAACACCTATAATCTTTTAACTATGGATATTAATTCTTACATCGAGGCGAATGCGTCTCGGTTTACCGAAGAGCTTTTCTCTTTAATCCGCATTCCCTCTATCAGTTCCGATTCTTCCCGCAAGGCCGATATGGAGGCGTGTGCTTGTCGTTGGCGGGAACTCCTTTTGTCGGCCGGAGTTGATTGTGCCGAAGTGATGCCGACCTCTGCGGCTCCAGTGGTCTTTGCCGAGAAAATAATCGATGTTTCAAAGCCTACAGTGCTTGTTTACGGCCATTATGACGTAATGCCCGTGGAGCCGTTGGAGTTGTGGAAGAGCGACCCGTTTGAACCGGTCATCAAAGAGGGAATCCTCTACGCTCGGGGAGCCGACGATGATAAAGGACAGTCGTTCCTGCAGTTGAAAGCCTTTGAATATGCCTTGAAAGAGGGCCTTTTAGGTTGCAATGTCAAATTCCTCATTGAGGGAGGGGAGGAGATTGGTTCTCCCGGAGTGGAGGAGTTTTGTCGTTCCCATATCGATTTGCTCAAAGCCGATGTTATTCTGGTTTCGGATACCAGCATGGTAGGAGCGGATATCCCCTCCATTACGACCGGATTACGGGGGTTAGCTTATTGGCAGGTGGAGGTGACCGGTCCCAATCACGATTTGCATTCGGGCATTTTTGGAGGAGCGGTCGCTAATCCCGTCAATGTCTTGTGTCAGCTGATTGCTTCACTTACCGATGCCGACGGTCGGATTACTTTACCCGGATTTTACGACGATGTCGAGGAGGTCTCCTCTCTCGAGCGGGAGATGCTGGCGGCGGTTCCGTACGATGAAGAGCACTATAAGGCTAATGTGGGTGTGAAGAACCTTTTCGGGGAGAAGGGGTATACAACCCTTGAGCGGACGGCTATACGTCCTACGTTCGATGTTTGTGGAATATGGGGCGGTTATACGGGAGAAGGGGCCAAGACCGTTCTCCCTTCCAAAGCCTATGCCAAGTTGTCAAGCCGTCTCGTCCCGCATCAGAATCACCACAAGATAGAGCGGTTGCTGATAGATTATTTGAAGCGGTTGGCTCCCGATACGGTACAAATCAATGTGGAGGCGATACATGGCGGGGAGTCTTACGTATGTCCTATCGACCTCCCTGCTTACAAGGCGGCGGAGAAGGGGTATGAGGAGGCTTTTGGCAAACGTCCTCTGGCGGTACGTCGGGGAGGAAGCATTCCTATTATCGCCGTTTTCGAACAGGTGTTGGGGATTAAATCCATTCTCATGGGATTTGGCTTGGAGAGTGACGCCACTCATTCTCCCAATGAGAATATTCCGGTGGATATTCTGAAGAAGGGCATTGTGGCCATTGTCGGATTTTATAAAAATTTCGGGCGGTAAAAGCGGCCGCTTCGTTTCCGTTTTATCTCGATAGGGAGGACGATGGTTTTCGTCTTCCCTATTTTGGTATCTGCCGAAAGGAAATGCTATTCTTCTGCCGTTTCAAGAGGGGTGTAGTTGCTGGCTCCTATATCAGGTGGCGTGCCGTCGGTAGGTCGGGACTGTCCGTAGAGGTCGGTGAGCGTCGTATCGGTCAGATAGTCGGTGCTGCCGCTTTCCCGGGCAGGTGACTCTTCTGTGAGCCGGAAATCAAAGATATAGTCTTCTCCGGTGGAAACAAAGGCCGGGTCTTCACCCCAAAGGCAGCGGACGAAGTTCTCGTCATCTTCTCCCTCGACTTGGAAGAGGCAGTTGTCGAACATGACGTTCATCCCTTCGATGTCGCTGGGAGAGAGGAGGGTGCTGCGACTGGTCACGATGCAGTTGGCCAGAAGAAGGCGGGGTTGTTCGTCTGTGGAAAGGGAGTCGGTCGGACTATATCCTGTGAGGGTGAGGGCGGCCGAAGAGATAATGTCCCAGGAGTAGAGATTGGACACGGTGCACTGAATCCACTCCGAAGGACAGTCGGTGAGGTTGAGCAGCGCTCCGCCCGCATTGGTCAGTTGGCAGTTGTAGCCATTGATACGGGCATGTGAGGCCGAGATGAGGTGCGATGCCGCATTGTGTACGATGCTGTGTTGCAAGGTGAGTTTCGGACGGGCGACATCCCCCGAATCAACACGTATTCCCCACGAGGAGCCGTGCATGTCGACATAATCCCAAACATTTTCATAGCTCTCCGGTCCGAACTCTATGCCGCCCCATTGTCCGGAATAGTAGTCATAGGGCAGGTCGGAAAAGAGGTTGTCGGTCCGGTCGCCTCGCAGGGTGACCCGTCTCTCCGCCGAACCTTGCGCTACCATACGTCCGTCAATCCGAAGAAAGGCCTTGTCGTGCAAATAGAGGGTTGTTCCTTCCGTCATAGTCAGGGTCGCTCCGGAGGCGACGATGAGGCTGTCGTAGAGGAGGAACGGGCGTTCGGCGGTGAGGGTGGTGTCGGCGGTGAAAAATTTTCCCCCTTGGAACACGGTGGCGTTCTGTCCATAGGCTTCCAGTTTTACATCTTGCTCTTTCCCGTTGGTGCGGAAGACGATGGAGTCTCTGACCACGAAGGGGGTGTCGACTTCAGTAGGGGGAATAGTGGCCTCTACAAAGACGTAGAGGCTGTCTTTGCCTTGTAGCTCTATGGGACCGATATCGGGGCCTTTTTCTCCGTCAACATTGATGTAAAAGCCCGACCGGTCGGCATCGGCCAGCCGTACCGACTCGATGCGGACGGCATCATTGTTGCGGTTGTAAACCCGGAAGGAGAGAGTAGTGCTCCCTTTGCCGGTGAAGAGAGTGTCGAATCGGACAATTTCGGTCGAGAAGGAGAGAATATGGGTCGGGTCGGTGCTGAACTTCTCGTCGAGGCAGGCCGTGGTCAGGAAGCTCAATCCTGCCAGAAAAAAGCCGATGAAGATGCCGCTGTTTTTCATATACGATAGAAACGTTTTTCTTCCGCTTTTAGTATGTTTTGGTGCTCCTATCCGTTTAAAATTCTTAGTAATAATAACTTATACAGGAAGTTTGTTATTTTGTCAAAGTTTGTTATTTTTGTCCATGCGTTCGTTTTCCAAGAAATAGCGTTTTTATGAAATACTATCTGATAGCGGGAGAGGCTTCGGGCGACCTTCATGCGGCGAATCTGATGCGGGCCATTCTGGCGGAGGACCCTCGGGCCGAGTTCCGTTTTCTCGGGGGTGATGCCATGCTACAGGTGGGCGGAACGCTGGTGCGCCACTATCGGGAGATGGCCTATATGGGCTTTATACAGGTGGCGTTGCATCTCCGTCAGGTCTTGCGTAACATCGTTTTATGCAAGGAAGATTTGGCCGCCCATCGGCCTGATGTGCTGATATTGGTCGACTATCCCGGCTTCAACCTCAAAATGGCACGCTATGCCAAAGAGGAGTTGCACCTGCCGGTCTACTACTATATCTCCCCCAAAATCTGGGCATGGAAAGAGTATCGTATCAAGACGATTAAACGTTATGTCGATCGTATCTATTCTATTCTTCCTTTCGAGGTGGAGTTTTATCATAAACGAAACTACCCGGTCGATTATGTGGGCAATCCTACGGTCGATGAGCTGGCGGTCCGTCCCGATGCCGAGGAGAGTTTTGCCCGTTTCATCGGAGAAAACCGGTTGTCCGACAAGCCGATTATCGCTCTGTTGCCCGGTAGTCGTCTGGCGGAGATACACGACAACTTGAAGATTATGATTGAGGCGGCATCGGCTTTCCCGGCCTATCAGCTGGTGATTGCCGGCGCACCGGGGGTATCGCCCGATTTTTACCGTCCCTATGTGCGGAAGGGTGAGGTGTCGATTGTTTTCGGTAAGACCTATCGCCTGTTGCAACAGGCCCGTGCCGCCTTGGTGACTTCGGGTACGGCTACCTTAGAGACGGCTCTTTTGCGGGTCCCGCAGGTGGTGGGCTATTATATGCGAGGGGGGCGGTTTACCTATGCCTTCTTCCGTTCCTTAATCAAAGTCAATTACGTTTCCTTGGTCAACCTCATTGCCGATGCTCCCGTGGTGGAGGAGTTGCTGGTTCACCATTTCACGGCCGAGAATGCCCGTCGGGCCTTGGCTCCGCTGTTGGACGATACACCGCAACGGGAAGCCCAGCTACGGGGGTACGAGGCGATGGCCCTGCGGTTAGGACCGGCAGGGGCCCCGCAACGGGCGGCCCGCCTTATTCTCCAAGCCCTTTCCGCTTCCGATAAGCGGTGATAATTCCCTGAAAAAGAGCTGTTTTCTTGCAGGAAAGATGGAAAAATTGTGCAAAAAACAGGGTGAAATCGTATAGAAACAGTTCACATTAGAATCTAAAAAACTCAGAA
>JAJQIP010000064.1 GCA_021199145.1 Porphyromonadaceae bacterium
AAATTATTTAAAGGAATACAAACATTATGTAATTAATTTAAATAAAGATTACATAAAAGTATGAATCATCTCAAATACCGCCATTTAAGGAATGTATGAGGATGCATTTCACACTTTTCCAATGCTTAGAAATTTTATATCGGCCATAATATACCTCATTGGGATGATATGAAGCACAAATATCATCCAAACAATTAATTACAAAGCTGTTGTAGGAATTTTAAGACTGCGGAAGGAGCGATTGATAAATGACCGACTGTATGCGAGTACGGATATTCATGTCGGTAAGGCGGGTATTCCAGCGATGTGGATATACTCGGTTACAAAGGAAAATATAAATAATGTCATTGTCGGGGTCAACCCAAAAGGCCGTACCCGTATAACCCGTATGCCCATAGACCGAGAGAGGAGCCTCCGGACAGGTAGGACTCTTCCCGGCATCGGCATCAGGTTTGTCAAACCCTAGCCCCCTGCGGCTCACATGACTCTTCTCCGTGGTGAAAAGTCGCACTGTGGTCGGCTCAAAATAATCTTCAAGACCGTATGTCCCTCCATTTTGCAACATCTGCAACATCTTGGCCATATCAAGGGCATTGGAGAAAAGTCCCGCATTGCCGCTCACTCCTCCCATAAAACAGGCCAGTTCATCGTGGGGATAACCTACGACCAATTGCCGGTGAAAAAGAGAATCAATCTCTGTCGGGGCGATATTTTGCAGGGGAAATCGCTCTTGGGGATGATACACAAGATGATATGCCCCTATGGGACGTAAAAGGCGCTGCTCTATGAACCGGTCAAGCGATTCGCCCGATACCCGCTCGGCCAACTTCTGAAGAATGATAAAATTCAAGTCGCTATACCGGTATCTCCTATCCGTTCGGGAGACTGATAAAATCGTATGCCATATACTATCGGAAAGTGAAGCCGAGGCATAAAGTCCATCGGCCACATGCACAGGGAAAGAATCCTCCGCTTTATCCTGAATGAGCCACGGCTTCAACTGATAATCCTTTCGTATATACCAATTCTTATCAACCTGTATAGGATAGTCATTATCCCGTCCCCATTTTAGCAAGGGTGCCGTGTAACTATCCGGGTCGATAAGCAATCTTCGCAAGGAAATACCCGAGGGCAAACCGCTCTCATGCATCAGCGTTTGACGCAAGGAGATAGCCGAAAGTCCGTAATCACGCATCTCAGGCAGATAAAAACAGAGAGGGGCGTTCAGACTCACCTGCTCATGGTCGTTAAGCCACATAATGGCCGGCAGGGTACCCATCACCTTGGTAATGGAGGCAAGATCGTAAAGGTCTTCCGGGGTCACTGGATGCGTTTTCTCGTAATCAAAATAGCCGAATGCTCGGTCATAGACTATCTTCTCATGACGGGTGATGATGATTTGACAACCGGGGAAAGCCGCACTGTCAATTCCCTCTTTCACAATACTGTCGATAACGCCCAATACACGGCTGTCCAAACCCACCTCTTCGGGAAAAGCATGTCCCAACCGGCACTCCGGCAGATAAAGTCCACTCCCTTGGGGATAATCACCTACACTGACAGGCAATCTGCCTTGTGTGGCTAAACCACCGAAAAGAGCTTCGGCCGCACACTCCTGTAAGACGGACGTGTTTTCATAAGCCACGATTACAGCATCGGAACTGCCGACAAGCTTGTCATACGAGGGAATCGCATAGGGGGTGGTGAAAAAGAGGAGCACTTTGCCTTTTGCATTGCCTAAGATTTTTTGGGCCAACTGTATATCCTCTTTTTGAGTGGAGAAAAGGGCGATAATCGTCTTGTTACTCTGCGCAATGTGCTTGGATACGTCCTTTATTTCCGCATCACTCAGACCCGTATAGAGTCGTTCCACATACTCTATAGGGGCATATTCTTGCAACCGTTTCACAAAAGGTTGTGCGTCTTGCCGACCGACAGTGACGACTCCGAACCGACTTTGTCCAAGATGGGTAAAGGGCAAGACCTCTTCATTGTTTTTCAAGGCGGTGATGGCTTGTGCCGAAAGTTCCCGTATCAGTTTCTTGGCCTCGACATTGTTTAAATCCTCAGACAAGGAGTTCATCTCTATTTCAGGACGATGGTTAAGGCCTAACACATATTTGTACTGCAAAACTTTACGGCAATGACGGTCAATGATTTTTTTCGACAGACCTCCCTCTTCGTAACGTTGCACAAGGAGGTCGAACTGGGCTTTCGGGTGAAGCGGCTTCAGGAGGATATCGTTACCCGCCATCAAAGCGTCAAGGCAGGGAGTGGTCGACACAGCCCCCTTCATTTCAAGGGCATCAGTAAATATAAGTCCCTCAAATCCCATCTCTTTCTGTAACAAATCAGTAACGATTTTAGAAGAGAGGGAGGTAGGATGTCCGCTCGTGCTGTCAAGGGCGGGTACCAGAAGATGAGCGACCATAAGGCCCGAAAATCCGGCATCTATATACCGCTGAAAGACCAATAAGTCGCAACTGTCAAGCTGTGCTCGGTCACGCAATACCGAAGGAAGAGTCAAATGCGAATCTTCATACGTGTCGCCATGTCCTGGAAAATGCTTTCCGACGGCCATTATTCCTTCATCTTCAAGTCCCTGTGCATATAAACGGGCTTTGCGGCTGACATTATCGGGATTCTCCCCGAAAGAACGGATGCCGATAACCGGATTTGCCGGATTGCTGTTCACATCAATCACGGGGGCGAAATTCGTGTGTATCCCCATACGGCGGCAGGCACGCCCCATCTCCCGTCCATAAGCATAGATAAGGGAATCATCCGTTACCGCACCCAAGGCCATATTATGAGGGAAGGTAGGTGTATCTTTCAACCGCATAGCCAACCCCCACTCGCCATCCATCGTAATCAAAAGCGGCACACGGGAAAGAGATTGGGCCAAGTTGGTAAGGAGAGCCTGTTCCGGAGCTGTTCCCTTTGAAAAAAGCAAACCTCCCACATGGCACTCTTCAATGAGATTTTTTAATTGTGCTTTGTTCGATTCGCTCAAATCTGTCTCGATACCAACAACAAACAGTTGCCCGATACGCTCAGGGACCGACATCTGTTGCATCACGGAGTCAACCCAACGATTCATAGCAGCCTCATCGACCTCTCGCAACAGACGGGGTGTTTTCCCGGCCCATGCGGGAGGGATGAGTAACAAGCCACACAAAATCGTGAAAATTTTCTTCTTCATATCCATCGACATTCTATCCGTAAATCTTTTCTTCTCACTTTCAGCAGATAGACTTTTTCGTATATTTATACATTTTTACCCATTTCATACGCTTCATTCATGGCCGGTTTGTCTGCGATTTCTCCTCTTTCGGCAACGCCTTTACCATAAACGACACCCTTCTCTATCGAACCTTCAAGACATTCGGCAAATCCTCTGAAACATTCCAAAGTACAGTCCATTACCGTCTTCGAGTCCTCTGCAGAAGTCATAATGTAATAGAACTCTTTGTCCTTGAATTCCAACCAGCGGGCAACGGTACGGTCTATCACGGTTTTCATTTGTGCATTTATAGAATAGAAATAGACCGGTGACGAGAGTACAATGACATCGGCGTCAAGCATCTTTTGAAGTACCTCCGCCATATCGTCTTTAAGACTGCATTGTCCTGAATGTGACGAGCAGTAATAACAGGCTCGGCAATATCCGATATGCTTTTCGGAGATGAAGATTTTTTCGACGCTGTTTCCCGCCTCCTGTGCACCACGCAGAAACTGATCGCACAATGTATCGGAGTTGCCGCCCTTACGAGGACTACCCGACAATATCAATACCTTTTTCATACAAATTTATGATTATAAAAATGTGTTTTCCTGTTTCAAAAATTGTCTGAAATCCATGACATTCATTCTATCCTCTCCGATTATCGTATCTCTAATTTAATTTTATTCTT
>JAJQIP010000174.1 GCA_021199145.1 Porphyromonadaceae bacterium
GTTTTCGAGAATGACAAGAATGATGGTAAAAAGGACGATAAGGATAAATACCGAATAGATTCCAGTATAAATCCAATGGCTTCCCGGGAACGAAAAAAAGGAGGATTCGAACATCAGCCTGTTTTGTCAATGGGGCAAGATAGCCAAATTTTATCTCAATTGCAACAACAGGGACATTTTTTCTCTGGATAGGAGTCGTTTTTAGGGTGAGAAAAATGGGGTTATTGTGTACGTACACGGGAATTTCACGGAGGGAAAAATGAGTATAAGAATTTGATTCAGAGAATATAAAAAAGAAAGAGCTTTTTCACAAAAGCTCTTTCTTTATAGGTTTTCAATAGGTATTAATTTTTTTAAGGTAAAAAAGATTGTTATAGGTTACAGGAGACAAAGGTAGACCTTTTTTTTATGCCTCAAAGCCTTTATCATATGTTTTACAACATATTTTGTGTGTATAAATTACCCTTAAAAAGGGTTAAAATCTTTTCATACAAGAGATTGCAGTGATTTTCAAGGCGAAAATTTTTTTTATTTTCGTGTACGAACACGGTGTTTTTTTTGTCATTTCGTGAACGGACACGGAAAAATTTTTCTTCATTTCTTCTCTTTTTGCCGTTGCAGAATCATGGCGGTACGGGCAGGGAGATAGAGGAGCAACCACTCTTTCTTCGCCTTTTTGTAAAGCGGGTCGAATTGCGTGAAATGCTCGATGCTTTGGTCAATGCGGCCGTAACCGCCAAATGCGGGTTGGTCACTGTCGAGAATGCAGCGGTAACTCCCTTTGGGGGCCAGGATGCCATATCCTTCGTAAGAGCGGTCGGGAGAGAAGTTGAAGATGAAGACAAGGTCTTTGCGCAGGAAGGCCAGCACCTGGTCTTCACCACTATCCCACAATTTGATAATCGGTCGCTTTTCAAACTGCCGGATGTTTCGCACGAGGTGGATAATCGCTTTGTCGAAAGCTCCGAGATAGCCGTATTTCAACTCCTTGCTATCGGCCAGGCTCCATTGACGGCGGGCATATTTGTAGGACCAGTTGTTTCCTTGGCGGGGAAAGTCAATCCATTCGGGGTGGCCGAACTCGTTCCCCATGAAATTGAGGTAGCCGCCGTTGATGGTGGAGAGGGTGACCAGGCGAATCATCTTGTGCAACGCCATACCTCGGTCGACCATCAGGTTGCCCGCATCGCTTTTCATCATGTGCCAGTACATATCCGCATCGATGAGGCGGAAGATGATGGTCTTGTCGCCTACAAGAGCCTGGTCGTGGCTCTCGGCGTAATTGATAGTCTTTTCGTCGGCTCGCCGGTTGGTTAATTCCCAGAAAATACCGGTGGGATGCCACTCTTCGTCCTTCTTCTCCTTGATGGTCTTAATCCAGAAATCGGGGATACCCATGGCCATGCGGTAGTCGAACCCGATGCCGCCGTCGTCAATCGGGGCGGCCAGGCCGGGCATTCCGCTCATCTCTTCGGCAATGGTGATGGCGTGGGGATTCACTTCGTGGATAACTCGGTTGGCCAGGGTGAGGTAGGTGATGGCGTTTCCGTCTTGTCCCCCGTCGTAATAATCTCCGTATCCTCCGAAGGCCTTTCCCAATCCATGGTCGTAGTAGAGCATGGAGGTCACTCCGTCAAAGCGGAACCCGTCGAAATGAAACTCTTCTAACCAATATTTGCAGTTGGAGAGGAGGAAGTGGATAACCTCGTTTTTGCCGTAATCAAAGCAGAGCGAATCCCATGCGGGATGTTCCCGGCGATGGTCTCCGTAGAAGAATTGGTCAGGAGTACCGTCGTAGCGGCCCAATCCTTCCACCTCGTTTTTCACGGCGTGGGAGTGGACGATGTCCATGATGACCGCAATGCCGTTCCGATGGGCTTCGTCGATGAGGTGTTTCAGTTCATCGGGAGTGCCGAAGCGGGAGGAGGGGGCAAAGAAACTGGATACGTGGTAGCCAAAAGAGCCGTAATAGGGGTGTTCCTGTATGGCCATAATCTGGATGGCGTTGTATCCGTCGGCAATGATACGGGGAAGGACGTTTTCCCGGAATTCGTCATAGGTGCCGATGCGCTCCTCTTCCTGTGCCATTCCAATGTGACATTCGTAGATGAGAAGGGGCGAGGTGTTGGGGGTGAAACGCCTCTTGGAGAAGGTATAGGGTTTCTCCGGCATCCAAACTTGGGCTGAGAAGATGTAGGTCTTTTCGTCTTGAACCACCCGAGTCGCCCAGGCGGGAATGCGTTCGCCCTGTCCTCCGGGCCAGTGCATAGAGAGTTTGTAAAGGTCGAGGTGGTGCAGTTGTCCGGCTTTGAGCTTTATTTCCCATACCCCGTTCTCGCACGAGGAGAAACGGTAGTCGGGCAACTCTTTCCAATCGGTGAAATCACCAATCAAAAAGAGGTCGGTGGCATTGGGAGCCCATTCTCGGATGACCCATCCTCCCGCTGGGGTACGGTGTACCCCGAAATAGAGGTATCCGTCGGCGAAATCGGAGAGGCTCCCTTTGGAACCAGAGAGTTCCTTTTCCTTTTCCAAGGCTGCACGATGCCGATTTTCGATAATTGTGGAGAAAGGTTCCAGCCAGGGATCGTTTTTGATTAAGTTGAGCATGGGGAGGAGGTTTTAGAAAGGGGTCCGGTAAAAAGGGGCGGCACAAGAGAAGCCGCCCCTTGGGAATGTGTTAGATTTTGACTTTGACAATGACTTTGCGGAAAGGACCTTCGGCGATACCAGGCGCATGACCGTCCTCTGGGAAGAAGATGGCAAATTCACCGGGTTGAACCGCTACATAGGTGGTAGGTTTGTCAGCAAAGAAGGTGATGTCCTTTTCGGGGTTGTAGGGCGCAGTCGGCTCTTTCAACAGGTTGGTCGCTTTCCATCCCATGGTCTCCACGGCGGTCAGCGGTATCTGAATGTCAATATATTTATCGTGAGTCTCCATGCGGGCGGTCTCTTTGCTCTTTCCCGTGGGTTCGGCCACAGAGACGTAGAGTTTATCCCCGTCGAGGATGGTCTTCCCTACAGGGGCTTGGGAAAAATCGGTGGCTTTCACATAGTCGAACGCCTTTTTGAAAAGCGGATGCAATGACTCTATCGATGCGGAGTCTTTCAAAGAGTTCAGAATCATGATACAATCTGTTTATAAGGTTATGAGATAAGGTTATGTTCGCTGTATGGGGAAAAAACTTCCCAATACTATGCAAATATAAACAAATATCGGAAATATGCGCTATTTTGTTAAGAAAATTAAGTCCTTTTCGGGAAAATCCTTGACCGATAGAGATTTTTCAAAGGGGGAGATTCAGCGTCTCGGGGCGGTATCCACTACGGATACGCCACTCCGAAGGGTAGAGGTTGTTGATGCGATTCCCGACGTGGTTGCACCAGCCTAACGGATGTCCTTCGTAGGTGACAAGGCGTATGCCCCGATGGTTGTCGGGTGGTACCGGCAGGGTTTCCCGCCGCAGGTAGGCGATAGCCTCGTCGAGATTAAGCGGCAGCGTCTCAAAGGCATCGGAGCGGAGGGCCGTGGAGAGGGCCAAAGCGGGGTGCGGTTGCCAATCGGCCCCTTTCCGGAAGGCGATGGGAAGGCCTTGGCACACCACATTGAGGCGGTCGGCCAATCGGGTCATTTCACCGGCCCATGCTACGGGCAGGGCGGTAGCTCCGTTCTCCCCGACGGTGAAGGTATAGCAATCGGGAGCGGTAAGCCATGTAGGGAAGGGGAAGGTCTCTTTGGAAGAAGCCTTTCTCTCCTTTTTCCCCTTGGAGCGGGCGGCATTGCGGCCGAGCCATCCGATTTCCCTCTCTTCGGGATTCCCCGGTTTGCGTAGGGCCATCATGAAAAGGCCCTCTCCCCGAGTGCGGTGAGGAAAGA
>JAJQIP010000029.1 GCA_021199145.1 Porphyromonadaceae bacterium
AATGGGGCAGACTGTAAATCTGCTGTCTTACGACTTCGGTGGTTCGAATCCATCTTCGCCCACAAATTGCGGGAGTAGCTCAGTCGATAGAGCATCAGCCTTCCAAGCTGAGGGTCGCGGGTTTGAGTCCCGTTTCCCGCTCAGAAATATGCCAATGTAGCTCAGTGGTAGAGCACTTCCTTGGTAAGGAAGAGGTCACGGGTTCAAGTCCCGTCATCGGCTCCAACGGTAAAGGCTCAGTAGAGAACGCTAATTATTAATCAAAAAATAACTATTATGGCTAAAGAACAATTTCAACGGACCAAGCCGCACGTAAACATTGGTACTATCGGTCACGTGGATCACGGTAAAACGACCTTGACCGCTGCCATCACCATGGTACTTGCGAAAAAAGGTCTTTCCGAAAAGCGTACTTTCGATTCGATTGATAACGCTCCTGAGGAGAAGGAAAGAGGTATCACGATCAACACAGCCCACGTTGAGTACGAAACCGCAAATCGTCACTATGCACACGTTGACTGCCCGGGGCACGCCGACTATGTGAAGAACATGGTTACCGGTGCCGCCCAAATGGATGGTGCTATCATTGTAGTTGCCGCTACCGACGGACCTATGCCCCAAACACGGGAACATATCCTTTTGGCACGCCAGGTGAACGTTCCCCGTATCGTCGTGTTTATGAACAAATGCGATATGGTGGATGATGAGGAAATGCTCGATCTCGTAGAGATGGAGATGAGAGAGCTCCTTTCTTCGTATGAATACGATGGCGACAATACTCCTGTCATCCGTGGTTCCGCTCTCGGTGCCTTGAACGGTGAGCCCAAATGGGAAGAGAAAGTGTTGGAATTGATGGACGCTGTAGATAGCTGGATTCCTCTGCCTCCTCGTGATATTGATAAACCGTTCTTGATGCCTGTTGAGGATGTGTTCTCCATTACCGGTCGTGGTACAGTGGCTACGGGCCGTATTGAGACAGGTGTCATCAAAGTAGGTGATGAGGTGCAAATCATCGGTCTCGGCGCTGACGGCAAGAAATCAGTGGTTACCGGTGTGGAAATGTTCCGCAAGATTCTCGATCAAGGACAGGCCGGTGATAACGTAGGTCTTCTCCTCCGGGGTATCGATAAGGACGAGGTAAAACGGGGTATGGTTATTTGCCATCCGGGACAGGTAACTCCTCACTCGAAATTCAAAGCTCAAGTCTATATCTTGAAGAAGGAAGAGGGTGGTCGTCACACTCCGTTCCATAACAAATACCGTCCTCAATTCTACATCCGTACATTGGATGTGACAGGAGAAATCGCTCTTCCTGAAGGAACGGAAATGGTTATGCCGGGTGACCACGTAACGATTATGGTAACCCTTATCTATCCGGTAGCTTGCAGTCTCGGTTTGCGGTTCGCTATCCGTGAAGGTGGCCGTACGGTAGGTTCGGGACAAATCACTGAGATACTCGACTAATCGATAGCGTTCGATAAAACATGGGTGGCCTCTTGCTCTAAAATGGGGGCGAGAGGCTTACCACTGTTTACGGGTCTAGCTCAGTTGGTAGAGCACTGGTCTCCAAAACCAGGTGTCGGGAGTTCGAGTCTCTCGACCCGTGCAAACTCTGAAAATGATGAAAAAAATACTTGCAGGTATAAAGGAGTCGTACAACGAGCTCGTTTATAAGGTATCCTGGCCCACTCGAGCCGAGTTGGGCAACAGTGCTGTGGTGGTTATGTTTGCTTCCCTAATTATCGCCATAGTAATTTTTGTAATGGATCAGTGTTTTGAGCATCTCATGGAATTTATCTACGAGAAAATTTTCTAATTCGGAGGAATCCCAATGTCTGACCAGAAAAGAGGCTGGTATGTACTGCGTGCTATCAGCGGAAAAGAAGCGAAAGTCAAAGAGTATCTTGATTCTGAAATCAAGAACACCGACCTTGGCAATTTTGTATATCAGGTATTGATTCCTACGGAAAAGGTTTATTCGGTGCGCAACGGCAAAAAAGTGACCAAGGAGAGAAATCTCTATCCGGGTTACGTTTTGGTCGAAGCCACCCTTGTAGGTGAAATCCCTCATCGGTTGCGTAATACGACAAATGTCCTCGGTTTTTTGGGCGGAATGACCAATCCCGACCCCTTGAGACCGGCGGAGGTGAATCGTATGTTGGGTGCCGTGGATGCCACGCAAGAGGTGGAAGAGGTGATGATTCCCTACCTGGTAGGAGAAACGGTAAAAGTCACTTTCGGCCCCTTCAATGGTTTCAGCGGTGTTATCGAAGAGGTGAACAATGAGAAGAAGAAGCTCAAAGTCATGGTGAAAATATTCGGGCGGAAGACTCCGCTGGAATTAGGTTTCATGCAAGTAGAAAAAGAATAATCCGAGATGATGTTACGCACAGGATTCTTCTTTTGAGATTAACAATCAAAAATGTAAACAAATGGCTAAAGAAATTGCTGGACAAATCAAATTGCAGATTAAGGGTGGTGCAGCAAACCCCTCTCCTCCTGTAGGTCCTGCTCTCGGTTCCAAGGGCATAAATATCATGGAGTTTTGCAAGCAATTCAATGCCCGTACCCAAGACAAGGCCGGGAAGGTGTTGCCGGTGATAATCACCTATTATAGCGACAAGACGTTTGATTTTGTCGTAAAGACACCTCCTGTAGCTATGCAGTTGATGGAAGCCGCTAAAATCAAGGGAGGTTCAGCCGAGCCGAACCGGAAAAAGGTGGCATCTATCACCTGGGATCAGGTAAAGGCTATTGCCCAAGACAAAATGGTGGATTTGAACTGCTTCACTTTGGATTCGGCCATGAAGATGGTGGCTGGTACAGCGAGAAGCATGGGTATATCCGTCAGTGGAGATTTCCCGACCAATAACTAATAAACTTCAATTGAAATGAGTAAACTGACAAAAAATCAAAGGTTGGCTTCCGAGAAGATTGAAGTAGGGAAAACCTATTCACTGCGAGAAGCCTCCCAATTGGTAAAAGAGATTTCCTTTACCAAGTTTGACGCCTCGGTCGATATTGATGTGCGTTTGGGCGTGGATCCCCGTAAGGCGAATCAAATGGTCCGTGGTGTCGTATCGTTGCCCAACGGTACGGGAAAGCAAGTGCGTGTGCTTGCCCTTTGTAATTCCGATCAAGAAGCGGATGCCAAAGCGGCCGGTGCCGATTATGTAGGTCTTGACGAGTATATCGATAAAATCAAGGGCGGTTGGATTGATGTCGATGTCATCATCACCCAACCCTCTATCATGGGTAAAATCGGTGTTTTGGGACGTATATTGGGTCCTCGTGGACTTATGCCAAACCCCAAAAGCGGTACAGTTACCAATGATATCGGTAAGGCGGTCAAGGAGGTAAAACAGGGTAAAATCGACTTCAAAGTCGACAAGAACGGTATTGTCCATACCTCTATCGGTAAGGTCTCTTTTTCTGCCGACCAGATACGTGAAAATGCCAAGGAATTTATTTCCACGTTGAACAAGTTGAAACCCGCTACCGCCAAAGGTACTTACATGAAGAGCATTTATCTTTCGAGTACAATGAGTTCCGGTATCAAGATCGACCCCAAATCCGTTGATGAGATTTAAAAGGAGACCGAATTATGAGAAAGGAAGATAAAATTATTATTGTCAAACAGATTAGTGATACACTCAAAGAGTACAGTCATATTTATTTGACGGAGACGACTTTGCTCAATGCGGAGAAGACGTCGAACTTGCGTCGTGAGTGTTTTAAGAACGACATCAAATTAATGGTGGTGAAAAACACCTTGTTAAAGAAGGCGTTGGAAAGTTTTGAAACAGATTTTTCCGCTTTTAACGACAGTTTGAAAGGTTCTACTACACTGATGCTTTCTAATGTGGGCAATGCTCCCGCCAAGTTAATCAAGGCTTTTAAAAAGGACAATGATCAACTGGGTTTCAAAGCGGCCTATGTAGAAGAGTGTTTCTATAATGCGGATCAACTGGATACGTTAGTCGCTATCAAGAGCAAATCCGAACTTATCGCTGACGTTATTGCCTTGCTGCAATCTCCCGTCAAGAATGTCGTTTCGGCTTTGCAGTCTGGTGGTAATACTATTCATGGAGTTTTGGAGACTCTATCAAAGAGAGAGAATAATTAACAGAACAGAAGTAAAATAACAATTAAACTATACGAAAATGGCAGATTTGAAAGCTTTTGCAGAACAATTGGTAAACTTGACCGTAAAAGAAGTAAACGAGTTGGCTCAAATCCTCAAAGAGGAATATGGCATTGAACCCGCCGCCGCAGCTGTTGCTGTTGCTGCTCCTGCTGCCGCCGGTGCTGCTGCCGTAGAGGAAAAGACAGCTTTTGATGTTGTATTGAAAGCTATCGGTCCCAACAAACTCGCAGTGGTGAAAGCTGTGAAAGAGCAAACCGGTCTTGGTTTGAAAGAGGCCAAAGACCTTGTTGATGGTGCACCTAACACTATCAAGGAAGGTTTGGCTAAAGCCGATGCTGAGGCACTCAAAAAAGTGCTTGAAGACACCGGTGCTGAAGTTGAGCTTAAATAAAAAATCCTGTTTTCAGGACTTTTGGTAAGGAGACCTTACGAGGAAGGTCTCTTTACCTTTTTGTGTTTATAATTTATAAGTTCAATTAACTATCCAGACAAATGTCTCAAAATATAGGTAATCCGCGAATAAATTTCACTTCGATAAAGAATCCTCTTCCCTATCCCGACTTCCTCGAAGTACAACTGAAATCGTTTAGGGATTTTCTGCAATTGGATACTCCCACCGAGAAACGTAAGAATGAAGGCCTGTACAAAGTTTTTGCCGAGAATTTTCCCATAGCGGATACCCGCAATAACTTCGTGCTCGAGTTTCTCGATTACTATATCGACCCGCCCCGCTACTCCATAGAGGAGTGTCTGGAGCGTGGTCTCACCTACAGCGTACCTTTAAAGGCCAAATTAAAACTCTATTGTACCGACCCTGATCACGAAGATTTTGATACCGTGGTACAGGATGTTTACTTAGGCCCTATTCCGTATATGACGGAGAAAGGAACCTTCGTCATCAACGGTGCCGAACGGGTGGTTGTCTCCCAACTGCACCGTTCACCCGGCGTCTTCTTCGGACAGAGCATCCATGCCAACGGCACAAAGCTGTATTCTGCCCGAATCATCCCCTTCAAAGGTTCGTGGATAGAGTTTGCCACCGACATCAACAACGTGATGTACGCCTATATTGACCGCAAGAAGAAACTTCCGGTAACCACTTTGTTGCGGGCTATCGGTTTCGAGAGCGATAAGGATATCCTCGAGATTTTCGGATTGGCCGAAGAGATAAAAGTGACAAAGGCCAATTTGAAAAAGGCTATCGGCCGTCGTCTGGCCGCTCGGGTATTGCGTACATGGGTGGAGGACTATGCCGATGAAGATACGGGAGAAGTGGTCTCCATCGAACGGAATGAGGTCCTCATCGAGCGGGAGGTTTTGCTCGAAGAGCAGCATATCAATCTGATTCTCGAAACGGGTGTCTCTACTATCCTGTTGCACAAGGAGGAGAATAATCTTTCCGACTTTGCCATTATTTACAACACGTTACAAAAGGATCCGAGCAACTCTGAAAAAGAGGCGGTCATCTATATTTATCGTCAGTTACGTAATGCCGAGCCGGCAGATGACGCAAGTGCACGTGAGGTCATTACCAACCTCTTTTTCTCTGAGAAACGGTATGACCTGGGAGAGGTAGGCCGTTATCGGATTAACAAGAAACTGAATCTTTCGATTTCTCCTGAAATAAAGGTGTTGACGAAGGAGGATATTATCGCCATTATCAAATACCTCATCGAACTGATAAACTCCAAGACCGATGTCGATGATATCGACCACCTGAGTAACCGTCGGGTGCGTACGGTCGGCGAACAACTCTATAACCAGTTTGGTGTGGGTCTTGCCCGTATGTCACGCACTATTCGGGAGCGTATGAATGTGCGGGATAACGAGGTGTTCACGCCGATTGACCTGATTAACGCCAAGACCATCTCTTCCGTTATCAATACCTTCTTCGGAACGAATGCCCTTTCCCAGTTTATGGATCAGACCAATCCTTTGGCAGAGATGACGCATAAGCGTCGTATGTCCGCCCTTGGACCTGGCGGTCTTTCTCGGGAGCGGGCCGGTTTTGAAGTGCGGGATGTGCACTATACCCATTATGGCCGGCTGTGTCCTATTGAGACACCGGAAGGACCTAATATCGGTCTTATCTCCTCGCTTTGTGTATATGCGAAAATCAACGACCTCGGTTTCATCGAGACTCCTTACCGGAAGGTTGAGAACGGGAAAGTCGATCTTTCGAAAGAGGGTATTGTCTATCTGACCGCCGAGGTGGAGGAGGGACACATTATCGCACAAGGGAATGCCCCGTTGAACGATGACGGTACGTTTGTGCGTTCACGGGTCAAGGCCCGTCTGAATGCCGACTTCCCTGTGGTGGCTCCCGATGAGGTCTCCCTTATGGATGTCTCTCCTACGCAAATCGCTTCGATTGCCGCTTCGCTTATTCCTTTCCTGGAACACGATGACGCCAACCGTGCCTTGATGGGGTCGAACATGATGCGTCAGGCTGTGCCTTTGTTACGTCCTGAGGCTCCTATAGTCGGGACGGGCCTGGAGAGTCAGTTGATACGCGATTCCCGTACGCAGATTACGGCGGAAGGCGACGGAACGGTGGAATTTGTCGACGCCACGACGATACGTATCCGGTATGACCGGACGGAAGAGGAGGAATTTGTCAATTTCGAATCTGCGGTGAAAGAGTATCGTATTCCGAAATTCCGGAAGACCAATCAGAGTACGACGGTCGATTTGCGGCCCATTTGTCGGAAGGGTGACCGTGTGGTCGCCGGACAAATTCTCACGGAAGGTTATTCTACGGAGAATGGCGAGTTGGCCTTGGGACGTAACCTCAAAGTGGCGTTTATGCCGTGGAAAGGGTACAATTATGAGGATGCCATTGTGCTCAACGAACGTGTGGTGCGGGAAGATATACTCACCTCCGTCCACGTGGATGAATATTCGCTCGAAGTGAGGGAGACCAAACGGGGTATGGAGGAGTTGACCTCCGATATTCCCAATGTGAGTGAAGACGCGACCAAAGACCTTGATGAACGGGGTATCATTCGGATAGGCGCCCATGTTGAGCCGGGCGATATCATGATTGGTAAAATCACCCCGAAAGGAGAATCTGACCCCTCTCCGGAGGAGAAGCTCCTGCGGGCAATCTTTGGGGATAAGGCAGGCGATGTGAAAGATGCCTCCCTGAAGGCCACCCCATCGCTTAAAGGTGTGGTCATCGGTACGGCTCTCTTCTCCAAAGCGATAAAGAAACGCAAAGGAAAGAATCCCGAAGCGGTACTGTTGGCAAAGTTGGATGAGGAGTACAAAGAGAAGTTCGATGCGTTGAAAGCCCGTCTTATCGAGAAGCTGGTGGTGCTCAAAAGCGGTAAGACCTCTCAAGGGGTGAAAGACTATTTGGGCATTGAAATCATTTCGAAAGGAGCGAAGTTCACCCAAAAGAATCTTTCCGAAATAGATTACATGACCGTTCAGGTAAGCAAGTGGACGACCGATGCGGCCAAGAACGACCTTATCCGTGCCACTATCATGAATTACTTGAAGAAGTACAAGGAGTACGATGCCGAGTTGCGTCGTCAGAAGTTCGATATCTCCATAGGCGATGAATTGCCTTCGGGTATTGTGCAAATGGCGAAGGTTTACATTGCCAAGAAACGTAAAATCAGTGTCGGTGACAAGATGGCCGGTCGTCACGGGAATAAGGGTATTGTGTCGCGGATTGTGCGCCAGGAAGATATGCCTTTCCTCGAAGACGGTACGCCGGTCGATATCGTGTTGAACCCGCTGGGTGTACCTTCCCGTATGAACTTGGGTCAGATTTTCGAGACCGTGCTGGGTTGGGCCGGCGTGAAATTGGGCGAGAAATTCGCCACACCGATTTTCGACGGAGCCTCTTTGGACGATTTGAATCTTTGGACCGACAAGGCGGGTCTTCCTCGGTATGGCAAGACCTATCTGTACGACGGTCATACGGGCGAACGTTTTGACCAACCGGCTACGGTAGGTGTCATTTACATGTTGAAACTCGGCCATATGGTCGAAGATAAAATGCATGCCCGTTCCATAGGTCCGTACTCGCTTATTACCCAGCAGCCGCTTGGTGGTAAGGCCCAGTTCGGTGGACAACGTTTCGGAGAAATGGAGGTTTGGGCTCTCGAAGCATTCGGGGCAGCCTACACCTTGCAGGAGATTTTGACAATCAAATCCGATGATGTCGTGGGCCGTTCCAAAGCCTATGAGGCTATTGTCAAAGGTGAGCCTATGCCTGTTCCGGGTATCCCTGAATCTCTCAACGTCTTGTTGCACGAGTTGCAGGGGCTTGGATTGAGCATCACTTTAGAGTAATATCCGACCGGTTTCTCCCATAAAGAGAAAAACAGTCAAAATACAGGTTTGCTAACGTATTATAGATACATATATGGCTTTTAAAAAAGACAACAAAGTAAAGAGCAATTTCTCTAAAATCACGATAAGTCTGGCTTCTCCGGAAGAAATTCTGGAGCAGTCCAGCGGGGAGGTGTTGAAACCCGAAACAATCAACTACCGTACCTATAAGCCTGAACGTGACGGTCTCTTTTGTGAACGTATTTTTGGCCCTGTAAAAGATTATGAGTGCCATTGCGGCAAGTATAAGCGCATTCGTTACAAAGGTATCGTCTGCGACCGCTGTGGGGTGGAAGTGACGGAGAAAAAGGTGCGTCGTGAACGTATGGGGCATATCCAACTTGTGGTGCCGGTGGCCCATATCTGGTATTTCCGTTCGTTGCCCAACAAGATTGGTTACCTTCTGGGTCTTCCTTCCAAGAAGCTCGACGCTGTTATCTATTACGAACGATATATTGTCATACAACCGGGTATTCGGGAAGATTTGGCGGTCAACGACCTTCTCTCTGAGGAAGAGTATTTCAATGTGATTGACGCTCTCCCCAAGGAGAACCAACTTCTTGAGGATAGCGACCCCAATAAGTTCATCGCCAAGATGGGGGCGGAGGCTATTTATGACCTTTTAGTCCGTCTCGATTTGGACGAACTCTCCTATAGCTTGCGGGATATGGCCAGCAAGGACGGCTCGCAACAGCGTAAGAACGAGGCTCTTAAACGGCTGCAGGTTGTAGAGTCGTTCCGGTTGTCGAAAAACCGGAACCGTCCGGAATGGATGATTCTCAAGGTCGTGCCGGTCATTCCGCCGGAGTTGCGGCCTTTGGTACCGTTGGACGGAGGACGTTTTGCCACGTCCGACCTCAATGACCTCTATCGTCGTGTGATTATCCGGAACAACCGCCTCAAACGGCTTATGGAAATTAAGGCTCCGGAGGTGATTCTCCGCAACGAGAAGCGGATGTTTCAAGAGGCGGTCGATTCGTTGTTGGACAATTCCCGTAAATCGAGTGCGGTGAAGACAGATGCCAATCGTCCGTTGAAGTCGCTTTCCGATAGTTTGAAAGGGAAGCAGGGACGTTTCCGTCAGAATCTTTTGGGAAAGCGGGTCGATTATTCCGCCCGTTCGGTCATCGTGGTAGGCCCTGAGTTGAAGATGTTCGAATGCGGTTTGCCCAAAAACATGGCGGCCGAACTCTATAAGCCTTTCGTTATCCGTAAACTGATAGAACGGGGTATCGTGAAGACGGTAAAGTCCGCCAAGAAGATTGTTGACCGTAAGGACCCCGTCGTATGGGATATTTTGGAATATGTCATGAAGGGGCATCCTGTCCTCCTCAACCGTGCCCCGACGTTGCACCGTTTGGGTATTCAGGCTTTCCAGCCGAAGTTGATTGAGGGGAAGGCTATTCAGTTGCACCCCTTGGCTTGTACAGCCTTCAATGCAGACTTCGATGGGGACCAGATGGCCGTCCATTTGCCTCTGGGCAACGAAGCCGTGCTCGAAGCCCAACTGTTGATGCTCGGTGCGCATAACATCCTTAATCCCGCCAACGGCGCTCCTATTACCGTGCCTTCGCAAGATATGGTGTTGGGGTTGTACTACATTACCAAGTTGCGTCCGGGTTCGAAGGGTTCCGGTCTTGTCTTCTATGGTCCGGAAGAGGCTGAGATTGCCTACAACGAAGGCAAGGTTACACTGCATGCTCCCGTGAAGGTCCGGGTACAGGATTTGGACGAGAACGGCAATCTTGTCGAGGTGTTGCGGGATACCTCCGTGGGACGGGTTCTCGTCAACCAGTATGTCCCCAAGGAGGTCGGATATATCAATGAAATCCTTACCAAAAAGTCCTTGCGCAATATCATCGGAAATGTCATCAAAGTATGTGGTGTAGTACGTGCCGCCACTTTCCTGGACGATATCAAGAACCTCGGTTATCAGATGGCGTTCAAGGGCGGTCTTTCGTTCAATTTGGCGGATGTGATTATCCCCGAAGAGAAAGAGGCTCTTGTAGACGAAGGATATGCCAATGTCGAGCAGATTATGGCCAACTACAATATGGGCTTCATTACCTATAACGAACGGTACAACCAGATTATCGATACCTGGACCCATATCAATTCGAAGCTCTCGGATATTTTGATGAAGCAGCTCTCTTCCGATAATCAGGGTTTCAACTCCGTCTATATGATGCTTGATTCGGGTGCCCGGGGTTCCAAGGAGCAGATTCGCCAGCTTTCGGGTATGCGGGGTCTTATGGCCAAGCCGCAAAAGTCGGGAGCCGAAGGCGGTCAGATTATCGAGAATCCTATTTTGGCCAACTTTAAGGAGGGCCTTTCGGTGTTGGAGTATTTCATCTCCACCCACGGTGCCCGTAAAGGACTTGCCGATACGGCCTTGAAGACGGCCGATGCGGGATATCTGACCCGTCGTCTGGTCGATGTGGCCCATGATGTGATTATCCACGAAGAAGATTGCGGTACCTTACGGGGGCTTGTCTGCACTGAGCTCAAGAACAACGAAGAGGTGGTCGCTTCGCTTTCGGAGCGTATCCTGGGTCGTGTTTCGGTACATGATGTGCAGCATCCTCTTACGGGGGAGGTTCTTGTGCATGCCGGTGAAGAGATTACCGAAGAGATTGCCAAGAAGATTGAAGAGTCGCCCATCGAGCGGGTTGAAATCCGTTCGGTCCTCACCTGCGAGTCAAAGCATGGCGTTTGCGCCAAATGTTACGGCCGTAACCTGGCGACCAGCCGTATGGTCCAGAAAGGTGAGGCTGTGGGTGTGATTGCCGCCCAGTCCATAGGCGAGCCGGGTACCCAGCTTACTCTGCGTACCTTCCACGTGGGAGGTATCGCCTCGAATATCGCTGCGGTTTCGAACGTCACTTCGCACTATGACGGTATCCTTGAGATAGAGGAGTTACGTACGGTTGATAGTGTGGACGATGCCGGCAAGAAAGTGCAGATTGTGGTAGGGCGTTTGGCGGAGATGCGTATCATCGACCCGAATACCAAGATTGTCCTTACCACCGCCAATATACCCTATGGCTCCAAGCTCTATTTCAATAACGGAGACCGGTTGAAGAAAGGGGATGTCGTTTGCGAATGGGATCCTTTCAATGCGGTTATCGTCTCGGAGGTTACGGGTAAGGTCCGCTTCGAGAATGTCGTCGAGGGGGTTACCTACAAGGTAGAGTCTGACGAACAGACCGGCTTGCGGGAGAAGATTATCATTGAGGCCAAGGACCGTACACGGGTTCCTGTGGCTCAGGTCTTGGACAAGAACGGTGAGATAATCCGCAGCTACAACTTGCCGATGGGAGCGCACCTGATGATTGATGAGGACCAGGAGTTGAAGAGCGGTCAGGTATTTGTAAAGATACCTCGTGCTGTGGGTAAGGCCGGTGATATCACAGGTGGTCTTCCCCGTGTTACCGAGCTCTTCGAGGCACGCAACCCGTCGAATCCCGCCGTCGTTTCCGAAATTGACGGAGAGGTGGTCTTCGGCAAAGTGAAACGGGGTAACCGTGAGATTTCGGTCATCTCCAAGATTGGAGAGGTGAAGAAATATCTGGTTCCTTTGTCGAAACAGATTTTGGTACAGGAGAACGATTATGTGCGGGCGGGTACGCCGCTTTCCGATGGGGCTATCACACCGTCGGATATCCTGGCGATTAAAGGTCCGACCGCTGTTCAGGAGTACATTGTCAATGAGGTGCAGGATGTCTATCGTCTGCAAGGTGTGAAAATCAACGATAAGCACTTCGAGGTCATTGTCCGTCAGATGATGCGTAAGGTGATGATTCTCGACCCGGGAG
>JAJQIP010000209.1 GCA_021199145.1 Porphyromonadaceae bacterium
CTTACCATATAGTAGTAGCCAGCGACAGTGTAAAGTTGGCTACGGGAAAGGGAGATTTATGGGATTCCGGCATAGTAAAGAGTGACAGTTCATTGTGGATTCCTTACCAAGGGAAGCAACTGGGCAGCAATTGCCATGCCTATTGGAAAGTACAAATAACGACCTCTTACGGAAAAGGGAAACTATATAATACACCATGGAGCGCCCCGACAAAATTTTCTACCAGATTATTTTCTGAGGACGAATGGAAGGGGGATTGGATAGGCCTTGACCAGGCTATGCCTTGGGACGATGAATCGGTACATAGCAGATTATCAGCACGCTATATACGGACCGAGTTTGCCGTTGAGAAAAAGATACAACGAGCGACAGCTTTTATATCGGGGTTAGGTTTGTATGTGTTTTACCTCAATGGGAAAAAGGTCGGGAATGATGTACTTACCCCCGCTCCTACCGATTATCGCCGAACCGTCTTATACAATACCTACGATGTAACTTCTTTGTTGCAAAAGGAAAACGCTTTGGGAGTAGTGTTGGGAAACGGACGTTTCTACACCATGCGTCAAAACTACAAACCTTATAAAATCAATACTTTCGGATATCCGAAACTTCGTCTGAATATTGTCGTTGAATACACCGATGGGAGTCGGGAGGTTATTGCCAGTAATGCCCAATGGAAACTGACGGCTGACGGACCCATACGGGGCAATAACGAATATGACGGTGAAATATATGATGCCAACAAGGAATTAGGGAACTGGACGATGCCGGGATATGATGATTCCTCCTGGCAGAACGCTCAAACCGTAAGTGCGCCATCCGGCACATTACAGGGAGCCTTGTTGCCCGGCATGAAAGTATGGCAGGAATTAACCCCGCAAAATGTTATTGAAAGTCAGAACGGATATATTCTCGACTTCGGACAAAACATGGCGGGTTGGGTAAAGATGTGCATCAATGGACATAAAGGGGATACTATACGATTGCGTTTTGCCGAACGGTTGACCGCAGAAAATAGGGCTCTCTACACGGACAATTTACGGGATGCTCTTTGCACAGATACCTATATCTGCAATGGGAAAGAGAACGATGCATATTGGTCTCCCCTTTTCTCCTATCACGGTTTCCGCTACGTCGAAGTCAGCGGTTATCCAGTGGAGGAGAACGCAAGGGCGGATTCCCTTCTCTTGACAGGTCGTTTTATGGCACAAGTCATCAGTGACGACATGGAAGAGACAGGGTCATTCCGTTCGTCAAATAAAATGTTGAATCAGATTGTTCAGAATGCCCGTTGGGGAATCCTCAGCAACTACAAAGGCATGCCGATAGATTGTCCGCAACGGAATGAACGCCAGCCATGGCTTGGTGACCGTACAATGGGCTGTTGGGGAGAAAGTTATCTCTTCGAAAATGAACGGCTCTACACCAAATGGATAAACGATATCTGTGAAGCGCAACGGGAGGACGGCTGTATCCCGGATGTCGCTCCGGCATTCTGGAATTATTACTCCGACAATGTAACTTGGCCAAGTGCTTTGATTTTCGCCTGTGATATGGTATATACCCAATTCGGCAATAAGGAACCTATATACCGTCACTATGCCTCCATGCAAAAATGGGTTGAACATATACTGGAGAAATACGGAGACGATTCGGGGATTATCCAGAAGGACAAATACGGTGATTGGTGCGTGCCACCCGAATCGCAAGAAATGATTCACAGTCAGGATCCTTCTCGGATAACAGACGGGAAACTTCTGTCAACTGCCTACTTCTATAAAATCTTGAAAATCCTCTCTCGTTTTGCCCAAATTCAAGGACTGACTGCGGATGCGGATGGATATGACCAACGTGCTGAAAGGATAAAATCAGCGTTCAACACCAAATTTCTTACCGTAAAACAGAACACCTCTCTTGTCCCGGGACATATGCTTTACCCTGATTCCGTCTATTATGGGAACAATACGGTAACGGCCAATATCCTACCACTGGCCTTTGACATGATTCCGGATGAGTATAAAGACGAAGTGGCTAAAAATGTCATTGCGTCCATCATCACGACCCATAATGCCCATGTGTGTTGCGGAGTTATTGGCATGCAATGGCTGTTTAGGGAACTATGCCGCATAGGAAGAGGAGACCTCGCCTATTTACTGGCGACACAAGAGAGTTATCCCGGATATGGATATATGGTCAGACACAGAGCGACTACCATTTGGGAATTATGGAACGGTGACACGGCCAGTCCTAAAATGAACAGCGGCAACCATGTCATGCTGTTAGGCGATTTCCTCCCGTTCTGTTATGAAAAATTAGGTGGAATCGCCTCCTCCCCTACAGAGGTTGCATTCAAACACATTGTTTTCTATCCTGATTTTAAGATTGAAAAACTTGACAGTGTAGATGTATCTTATCGGACACCTTATGGGCTAGTAAGAAGTCGGTGGGAAAAAGATCTGACTCATGTAAAATGGGATATTGTCGTACCGCCCAATACGACAGGCGAAGTCCATTTTCCTGACGGGACTATACAACAAATCGGGTCCGGACATTACCGATATGCTGTTGAAATTCCTCCGACAGATAAACGAATTACGGAGGACGAATTTATTTATACGCAAGCGTCCTTTCCCCAATGTCATGCAGCGACAATTGCTGAAACAGCTAACGGTGACTTGATTACAGCTTTCTTTGGCGGTACGTACGAGAGGCATCCGGATGTCTGCATCTATGTAAGCAGAAAAGGCAAAGGCGAGAAGAGTTGGTCTGCACCTGTACAAGTAGCCGATGGCATACAAAATGACACGTTACGATATGCTTGTTGGAATCCTGTACTTTTTCAGATTCCGCAAGGCGATCTGTTGCTTTTTTACAAAGTCGGTCCGAATGTCGCCGGCTGGACGGGCTATTTGATGCGCTCATCGGATGAGGGGAAAACATGGTCCGCACCCGAACAAATGCCTGAAGGATTTTTAGGGGCTATCAAAAACAAACCCATCTATAACAACGGGCGTATTATATCACCCAGCAGCACGGAAGGCAAAGGTGGTTGGCGCATTCACTTTGAACTTAGTGATGACCAAGGGAAAACTTGGCGGAAAACGGCTCCTATTGAAACGGACTCCTCTCTACTGACCAGTGACCGAGGGAAAGAGGGGGCCAAACTAAAACCTATCTATAGCATACAACCGGCTATCTTAAAATTGGCCGATGGCCAGCTGATGGCACTATGCCGGACACGTAACGCAAAAATAGCGGTTACCTATAGCGATGATAACGGTGATACTTGGAGCAGACTGACTCTGACCGATTTGCCGAATAATAATTCCGGTATTGATGCGACGACACTCCCCGACGGACGGCATATACTCATATACAATGATTTTGAAACTTTGCCGGGAACTCCCAAAGGTGTACGTACACCCCTAAGTATTGCACTCAGTGAGGATGGGGAACATTGGGAACATATTCTCACACTGGAAGATTCCCCCATCAGTCAATACTCCTACCCTTCTATCATTGTCGGGAAAGACGGTCTGTTGCATGCCGTCTACACCTGGCGAAGAGAACGGATTAAATATCAACAAATAGATATCGACAAACAACCATGAGACGCTTCATCCTTTTTGTAGGCATGTTGCTTTTATTGCCGGCCTACCCTCTTAAAGCCCAATATCCTACAGTTCCTGATTCCGTGAAACAACTGGCGGAACAAGAAAACAAAATATATGAGGAACTGGATAAAAAGGCTTGGGAACAGGCACTGAAAATTGTCCAAAAAGAAGAGAAAAAAGAGGGAAGTGTATACAGTCATTGGGCGAAA